>JAKLZD010000087.1 GCA_024256245.1 Candidatus Methylarchaceae archaeon HK01M | reverse complement strand
ATCTATTTCTATCAACAAAACTTTGCCAGAGATACATGAGATGCTGGCAAACCCTTTTAGTTTTTCCAAGGCTTCATTAAAATCCTTTACCTCTAAAAACCAGCGTAAATTTTCGGATAGCATGTTAAAAGCAGACTCTAATGCTGCTTTATCGACCACCTCTGGCAAAGCTCCTTCAAGGAAAGATAAGTTGGCAGTCCGTCTTTTATCGATGATTTCTTTAGCTATGTCCTTGGGCTTTCTTCTTAATATCCTATCAAGTATGCCAATCTTTAATACTTTCATGGCATGCCTATCTCCCTCTTCTGCCCTTCCACCAAGCTTCAAGAGAAGGCTACTACGTACTCCCTGAAAGAAGGTATCGTCTAAACCTTTAACGATGGCTAAATAGATGTTCTGGAGGTCCTTTGGCTCCATTCTCGTAAGGTCAACATAAATACACTCGAAATCGTCTTTTAGTGTCTCCATGTGAAGAGCAATATGCGTCTTCCCTGTTCCTAGAGGCCCGATGATGCTCACGAGGCTGAAACCTTGACCCTCTCTACGCAAAGTCTCCTTTAACTCAGAAATGCAGGCCAAGATCCCATTCCTAACCTCCTTCCACCTTCGACCGCCGAGCACCTTTGCAGCCGTAAGGCTCGGGGTTGGCACATGAGAGAAGGGATTGATACTGAGCCCGTAAGGGTATTCACTCAGAATTTGTTCTAATTGAAGCAACTTGATATGATATTCCTCTATTTCGCTTCTAATGTATAAAGCTCAATAAATTTCAACAAATTGGTTAAGTATGAGTTCTCTATTTGATTCGTGCGCCCCTTCTTTCTAGAATCAATGAAACTGTTCTTGCTGATGGTTATACATTTCACTTCGTCCTCATGGTCAGATCAAGATCTATCTCGAACCTATAACCTTCCTTTTAATAAGCTCGGCTACCGCCTTATGATGGTAACTTGATCGGATTCAAACTCTTGGAAGCCTCTTCTGATTATCAAAAGTTGAGAACTAGCTTCGATTGATGTAGTTAGGTATCTGCCGTATACCTAATGAGCGAAATTTCAGCCTACTCTTGATATATGAACAAATAAGGGGCAGTCCTTTATCGACTGCGGCTCCCGAATTCTATGGTAGCATCCACGAAGGCCTTTATGTGCTCCGTCGGAGTCTCCAGCCAGAAATCACAGCCTGGGGCGACCATATCTACGCCATCGTCTATAGCCTTCTTCACGAATTCCCTTATCCTCTCTACAGGTCCAAAGTGTACCACTCCATGAGCTGGAATGTTGCCAATCAATACAGCTTTGGGATCGACCTTCTCGGCTTTTTCCTTAGCTTCCTTTATAGGCGTTCTCTCATCTACAGCTATCGCTTTGGCTCCAGATTCGACCATTTTATCGGCAATCATATCTGCAGATCCACATATGTTAAGTATTATGGGTATTCTTACAGACCCGATCATCTCCATTAGGTAAGGCTTCACAAATACATCGAACTGTTTTGGTGATAGGTTATCTGTCGAACCACCCATCTCGTGTAATGTTATAACGTCGGCACCAGCATCTGCGAAGAGTCCGATAAGCTCCTTATACATTCCCATTGATGCCTTTAAGAATTCATGAACCTTCTCTGGCGCTTTCCTCACCGACTTCAAGAAGACGATGCTGTCTACTACGTAGCTACTTATACTTGTAAAGGGAGGGACTATATAGACGTTCACAGGTACTTCTCCCTCGAACTCCTTCTTCAAAATTTCGATCGCTCCTATGATCGCGGGTACTCTGCCTGCAGATGATACATCCTTCGGTATTTTAATATCCGAAACATCCTCCGCATGAAAGCTTCTTATAGATGGCCACTTTATTGTGTCTTCATGAAAGTCTATAGTAGCCCCCATCAGCTCCGCCTCCATAGTCATATCGAATGGAACCGATACATTATCGAGACCACATTCTTTATGGGCTGCAGAGCCGAGTCTAGCCATCTTCTCAGGGTCCTTATGAGCTTGAGGCCAGTATGCATCATATGACTTCATGAAATCCATCGTGGCTACGCTTACAGAGTTTACGCAAGGGATTCTATCGGCAGCATCCTTGTTTCCATGAAGAACTTCCATAAACCTCTCATACGAGTTCATTTCCATCATAAGACGTCATCTATTTATCCTATTTTAAGGTATCCCAAAACGACAAGAACATCCTTAAGAGTTCGTCTCGACATTAAAAGCTTTTCAAGACGATCACATTGGTATGTGTAAAATAGTAAACCTAATATATGACTTTTCTACCACAGAAGGCGATGGTAATGAGCGAAAAAGAGGAAATCATGAAAAAATTTGCTGAAGCTTCTAGTGAAAGCGATGAAGACAAGATCGAAGAGGCATTAAATGAAGCAAAAGAACTAGGTGATGCCCAACTGATCGCCATGCTAAAACTGATCAGAGGAGTCGATATTGGAGACGAGGAGATGTGTACAGAGGCATCAAAAGAGGCAGTGGAAGCAGGCATGGAACCTTACAAAGCAATAATAGATGGATTGGCAAAAGGAATGGAGATAGTCGGCGAAAAATACGAATGTAAAGAATACTTCCTCCCCGAAGTACTTATGTCCGCCGATGCCATGTATGCAGGATTGAACTACCTACTCCCACTTATCCCTACGGAAGAAAAGGGAAGCAAAGGTAAGATAATTATGGGTGTAGTCGAGGGAGACGTCCATGATATAGGTAAGAATATAGTCAAAGCAATGCTCACGGCAACAGGGTACGAACTCGTAGACTTGGGAAGAGACGTTCCAACCGATGACTTCATCGAATCGGCCAAGAAGGAAGGGGCGCAAGTGATAGCCATGTCCACACTGATGACACCCACATTGATGTCCATGAAGTCTGTCGAAGATAAGTTACAGAAATCAGGGATGAAGGATGAAGTCAAGACCATCATCGGCGGCGGCTCAGTAACTGATGATTGGAGAGCAAAGATAGGATCTGATGCCTATGGCAAAGATGCAATGGAAGCAGTGGACAAAGTAAAGATGCTGATCGACCAGATCATGGTTGCTGTCAAAAAGATGAAGGAAACAGAATAAAAGCAAGCTCGAAAGTAATCTAAACTCAACAAAAGCTGTAGATAACTCTCCTGGGAGAGAAATGCAGCCTACTATATATTTTTTCATCTCTTTCTCACATTAATTCTACAAACATTGTTTGCTTTAATTCATAAGGACTTACCGGCTGGTCTTTTAAAAAAACTCAAATGCTACCATTCAGAAGGAAGCAACAAATAGATTAAATTATGAACATACCGAAAAGGTTTTAAAAAAAGAGTACCAATGGGCAGTAGGGATTGGTGATGGTATACAAAACTGTACCTCAGGATGAGATGACACCCTATGACAGGATAATGACCGTCCTTGCAGGAAAAAAGGAAACGATCGATCGACTTCCAGTCTTTAACGCTATTACTACCTACACGTTGCATGGTATGGAAATCTTCGATGCATACTGGCCTCAAGCTCATAAAGACCCTGAGAAGATGGCTAGCTTAGGTGCAGCTCTTCATGAGCTTACTGGCTTAGAGAATGTTGAAGTCCCATTCGAACTAACCCTTGAGGCAGAGGCGCTCGGTATTGAAGTAGAATTTTTTGAGGATAAGATAAAATGGCCTTCAGTCAAGAGATATTGGGTTAAGAAAATAGACGACCTAAAGATCCCAGATAGACCAGAGGAGATAAGAGAAAGTGGAAGGGTTCCCATCGTTTGTGAAGCGATTAAAATTCTAAAGAAAAGATATGAGGATAGAGTTCCAGTACTTGCAAATATAGACTTCCCATTCCAGAGTATTGGTGGTTATATCGTTGATACTGCAACATGGTACAAATGGATGAGGAGCGAGCCTGAAAAAGCTCATGATTTTATGAAAACACTTACACCACTCTACACAGAGATTGCTATTGCATACCTTGAGGCAGGTGCCGACGCAATTACCTACAGAGAAGAAGCCTCTTCACTTGCTAATATTCACCCCAAGACTTTCCAAAAATTCGTTAAGCCTTATCTCAAGGATTCTATAGCTCGTGCGAAAAAGTACGGACGAGCAATTCTCCATTGTTGTGGTGAGTTGTGGTCCCCGAATCTGGAGAATGTCAGTGGGCTTATCGAATGTGATCCTGACGCCCTCACGGTTGAGGAAGCTACGCCCATGGTTGAAGTAAGGAAAATAGCTGATGAACTAAAGGGGCAATCGTTTCCAATAGGTGGGAATTTAAGCGCTTTTACTGTTTTATACCAAGGACCTATCGAAAAAATAAGGGACAGGACCAAGAAAGTTATAGACGACGGTTGTGATATGCCCATGGCTGGTTGTGACATCTATATGGAGACTCCTACTGAGCACATAAAAGCGTTTGTAAATGCTGTACTAGAATTTGGAACTCCAGCCCCATGGCGGAGGGGCTAAGTGAGGTTTAAAGGAGGTGTATTGAAATGGGTATAAGCTATCAGATGAAAGAGTATACAATGCAAAGCAAGATAGGAGATAGCCTAAAAGTCAGAATCGAAAAGGTAGGCGGAGGAGAGGGAGCGGACATCATATATAGGATAATTCGCGGTGAAGATAGACGAAACCTGGATCCAGATAAAGTCATGCTGTACAAAGAGGAGTTAGAGAAGCTCACCGAGTTTCTAAAAGAGGATTTTCTTAAAAAGGAGTTTCCAGATGAAGGCTAGTTTTAGCCTTCTACCAAATATGTGAGGTAGGTAAAGATGGTAAAATATAAATGTAAAATCTGCGGAGAAATATTCGATGGTGATACAGAAGAAGGTAAACTACACATGCAAACAAAACATGAAATGGGCTTATTCGAAGCAATGTGGTTAGGAAAAGTAGAGAAAGTAGAAGGGTAAAAAGTAAATTAAGAAAATAAGAAATGATTATTGAATGGGACCAGAACAGTTCCGACCTATTGAAAACGACAGTTCTATAATTGGTGAGAAAAAAGGAAACAACTTTCTTTTTTCCCAATCTTTCTTTTTTATTTTCACTATAAGTATAATCACATTCTGATATAATTACTATTCGAATTATTTATAATTATTAACTGTCTTTTATGGATTATATTATAGAAAGTTTAGCGAAATTATAGAAAGTTTAGCGAAACCTTTATCTAAGATACCAATGGAAGGGTTTTCGATTGAAGTTGTCTTCAGAACCAGAAAAATTTGAAGTAATCTTCCTTCCACACGGAAGACGTGATTTCTTTGAAGAAGGCACCAGACTATTGGATGCATCTCAAGCATTGGCGATAGACCTTGCTTCAGACTGTGGAGGAAAGGGAACATGCGGCAAATGTAAAGTCAGAATAGATGAAGGATTAGAGTCGCTAGGTAAGATCAAACCTTCAGAGGAAAAACACCTAACAAAGGACATGATCGAAGGCGGCTACAGATTGGCATGCTTGGCCAAGATACGGGCACCTCTGAAAGTTTACGTTCCTGAGATAAGCCGAGTAGGAAAGCAAAGGCTGCAGACCGAGGGGCTTGAAGTACCTGTAACCGCGAATCCCTTCGTCAGAAAGTATTTCGCAAAGATGCCAGTACCTTCCTTGCATGATATTAGATCCGACGAAGATCGACTTTTAGATACACTAAAGAAACAATATAAACTCGATCCGAACACTCTAGTTATGGAATTCGATATTGCGAATGATTTCCCCAAAATAGTGAGGGAGGCGAACTGGGAGGCAACAGTCACAATATGGAAGGATAAGGGCCTATACAAGATTATTACTATCGAACCCGGAGATACCTCTGGCAGGTGCTTTGGCTTCGCCTGCGATATAGGCAGTACAAAACTTGCAGGCTTCCTCATGGACCTGAACACAGGTAAAGTTGTAGCAGTAGGTTCAAGGATGAACCCCCAGACTCCTATGGGTGAAGACGTGTTATCAAGGATAACCTCCGTCATGATGGGTGGTGAAGAAGCTCAAAATAGGATTCAAAATTTTGTTGTAGGCGGGATAAACGAGATTATAGAAGAGTGTTGTGAGAAGGCCAATGTGAACATTAATGAAATCTATGAACTCTGCTTCGTCGGAAATACAGCTATGCAGATGCTTTTCCTTAAATTATGGCCTCAATACACAGCTTTCTCTCCATATCCACCTGTGCTAAGGCGTGGAGTCAACGTACCTGCACCGAAGTTAGATCTAAAATCAAATGTTAATGCGAACACTTACTTTGTACCTGTTATAGGAGGCTTCGTGGGAGCAGACCAGATAGCAGTCATACAGGCAACCCGTATGCTGGAGAGGGAGGAGATTACTATGGATGTAGATATAGGAACTAATACTGAGATCGCCCTTGGAAATAGAGACTTAGTGACTTGTGACTCCTGTGCTTCAGGTCCTGCCTTTGAAGGGATGGAGATCAAGTTCGGCATGAGGGCTGCAACAGGTGCCATTGAGGCGGTAAGTATCGAACCATCGAGTTTGGATCTTATCTATAGGACTATAGAAGATCAGCCTGCAGTCGGGATCTGTGGGTCTGCACTTATCGACATTCCAGCCGAACTACTAAAATCTGGGTTAATAGATCTGAAAGGAAAATTCGTATCCAAATTGGCAAAAGTGACTAACAGGTTGAGGAAAGGAGCCCGCGAGTGGGAATACGTGATAGCTTGGAAAGACGAATCCGCTACCGAGCATGATATAGTAATAACACAGGGAGATATAAGAGAATTACAGAAGGCAAAGGCAGCCATGCATACTGGCGCTGAACTCATGTTGAGAATGAGAGGTATGACGGAGAAGGACATAAACAAAATGTGGCTGGCTGGTGCATTTGGAAACTTCATCAATCCTGAAAACGCTAGGACAATAGGAATGTATCCTGAGCTACCCACTGAAAAATACGTATTCGTCGGGAACGCTGCAGGAACAGGCGCAAGGATGTCTTTGATATCACAAGAAGAGAGGGCTTACGTTGAAAAGATATCGACGACAGTAGAATATTATGAGCTAGCCACCGATCCAGAATTCCAGAGTGAATACGCTAGGGCAAACTACTTTCCTTACCAGGATCTTAACAAGTATCCTCTCACAAAAGATCTACTACTTAGACTTGGTCGCATCGATGAAAACGGGAAGTTCATCTATCCAGAATAAAAAATCGGAACTCAAATAAACATTCCAACAAGACCGGATCATAGTTCCATCCATATTTTTTATTATTTTTTACCACTTTTTGATCTTAGATTAGATAACTTGATAGCCGTGCCCGCAACTTCTACAGCCGTCTTCCCAAGCAGTACGATCATTGGTTCCTTTCCCCAATCTCCTTTATGGTATATAACATCTGGCACTGTTCCTATCCTTTTTATAGCTTGTTCAGCACCCCAACTCATGCTCATCCCTTCTACCTTCTTAATCTTAGAAGACTCCTCCATTCTGTCATAATAAGATACCTTCAATCCAAGCCCTTTGCAAACTTCTAAGGTCTCTTCAGAGTACTTGATATTCAAGCCACTTCTTATCTTATTATTAAACCTCATAATGGTCAAGATCATCCTTGCAATATGCGATGAAGCGCCAAACTCAGGGCATGAGGATGCCTTTATCTTCTTCCCGACTTTAACGATACGGCCTGGTATGGCTGCTATATCTACAATGTCGTCTGCCAAAGGCAGAGCCATCGCCACATTTGTCTGAGACTCTGGAATGAGACTTGAAAATTCTGGATGGGATTCTAAAATCTCTAAAGCTTCTTTTAAATTATTTATAACATGATACTTTTCAGCTTCATTGTACAAATGGGCTACAGGATTGACAGGTCCAAAACCGTGACCTATGGAAAATCCAGACCTCAGAGCTATAGTTGTGAAATCCTTCGCAATCCCCACTGCATCTTTTATACTCTTACCTTTTGCCAATTCTGCTGCTACGGCTGAGGCAAAGGTACAACCTGCTCCATGTGTTGACTTCGTTTTAACTCTCTTTGCTTCAAATATAGTAAAATCTCCATCGAGATAAAGGAGATCGAAGGCCTTCTCATCAGAAAAAGCATGCCCTCCTTTAATCACTACCGCCTTGGGTCCAAACTTTGCAATCTTTTTTGCAGCCTCCTTTGCATCTTCTATTACCTCTATCTTCTTATCTGATATAACCTCTGCTTCCATGGCATTGGGCGTCACAACAGTTGCCAAGTTGAAGAGGGTTTCGATTAGAGTATTCTTAGCATCTCTCTCAAGAAGATGCGCCCCGCTCTTCGACACCATAACAGGATCTACCACTGCTGGAAGATGATGCTTTCTTATCTCTTCAGCCACGACTTCTATTATCTCCTTTGTATGAAGCATGCCTGTTTTCACTATATCTACACCTATATCCCCAAAGAGAGCTTCTATCTGGGCTTTGATCACATCTACTGGTACATCATGGATGGCTGTGAGTTCGACTGTGTTCTGTGCAGTGACAGATGTTATTACCGTCATACCGTAGACGCCGAGGGCTGTGAAAGTCTTCAGATCTGCCTGTATTCCCGCTCCACAATCAGGGTCTGAGCCAGCTATACTCAGAACTTTAGGAACCATCTCCATCAACTTTGATAGTTGTACACTATAGTTATAGATAAAACATTTTACATTATTAACGATCTAAAGATAAGATTGAAGAAGTCGCTCACGTCTTTTGTATGGAAAACTTTATTTCATGAGACTTAACTTAATACAATATGCCAAAGTGGATCTTTGTTACTGGAGGCGTAATGTCGGGCTTAGGTAAAGGTATTGTAACCGCCTCGATAGCAAGGCTCCTTATGATGACAGGGCTAAAGGTTTCGGCTGTAAAAATCGACCCATACCTGAACGTAGATGCTGGCACTTTAAACCCTATGGCACATGGAGAAGTCTTCGTCTGTGACGATGGCTCTGAGTGTGATATGGACATAGGTAATTATGAAAGGTTCCTCGACAAAGGTTTAAAACGCTACCATAATATCACGAGTGGCCAAGTCTACCAACAAGTTATAAGAGATGAAAGAAAGGGTAACTATCTGGGCCAATGCGTTCAGATAATCCCCCATCTAACCAATGAAATTAAGCGTCGTATAAGACTCTTTACCGAGATTGATGATACTGACTGCGTAGTCATAGAGTGTGGCGGAACTGTTGGCGATATAGAGAGCCTACCCTTTTTGGAGGCTTTTAGGCAAATAAGGCTTGAAGAAGACTCTTCCGACACTTTATTCGTTCATGTAACATTGGTCCCTATCCTCGACGTTGTAGGCGAGCAAAAGACGAAGCCCACCCAGCATAGCGTTCAAGAGCTGCGAAGGATAGGGATTCAGCCAGACATAATAGTTGCTAGGAGCGAAAAGCCTCTGGCAACGGAAGCGAAGAAAAAAATCGCCCTTTTCACCAGTGTCGACCTTAAGAGTGTGATCTCGAACCCTGACACCGAATCAGTATATAGCGTTCCAGAAAACCTTGCTTCTGAGGGAATAGTATCCACTATCTATGAAAAACTCCAACTTGGAAACAGTGAGATTAATTGGGGAGATTGGAAGAAGATTTCTAAATCTTTCATCGGAAATACAGAGGAAGTTAGAATCGCTATGGTCGGCAAGTATACGACCCTCGCAGACAGTTATGTCAGCATCAACCACGCATTAGCCCATGCAGGAGCTCAGCAAGAATTGAAGGTAAAAGTAAGCTGGGTTGATGCGGAAGAATTTGAGGATCGAGAAGAGTCTTTAGATACACTGGGAGGGTACCATGGCGTGCTCGTACCAGGAGGGTTTGGACAAAGAGGAAGTGAAGGGAAGATTACTGTAGCAAACTATTGTAGAGAGAGGGGGATACCCTATCTAGGCTTGTGCTTTGGCTTTCAGTTGGCTCTGGTATCCTTCGCAAGGTATGTATGTGGTTTAAAAGACGCCAACTCCGTAGAGTTGGATCCCAATACCCCCCATCCCGTCGTAGACCTTTTGCCCGAGCAGAGGGATGTAAAAGATCTCGGAGCTACCATGAGGTTGGGTGGTTATGAAATACATCTAGTTGAAGGGACTTTAGCCTATAGAACATACCACAAGAAAGTCATAAGGGGTAGACATAGACATAGGTATGAGTTCAATCAAAATTACAAAGGTATCTTTGAGAGAAAAGGTATGGTCTTTTCAGGATTTAGTGATGAAGGAAAAAGAGTCGAGATAATGGAGATTCCCAACCATCCCTTCTACTTGGCTACTCAGTACCATGCTGAGTTCTTGAGCAGGCCTGGCAGGGCAGAACCCGTTTTCTTAGGCTTTTTAGAAGTAGCCTTTAGAAGGAAGTATAAAGCCCAAGATTATTCACCTCTAATGAAGAAATTATGATGCCCCCCCCTTTTCTGAGCAAGTTTATATATTTTTAAGACATCGGTCAACGTATTATAGGATACATGGGTACTGCTAGGTCTGCTATATCTACATTACAACGACATATCCTGTTTATCGATGAGAATATTTCGGAGAGTCCCATGAAGACTTCTATAGGCTGGCTCGGTATTACTTTCTCATGATCATCCAATCTTATCGATAACCTATCAAAGAGTTTCACCACCTGCCTAGCATCCTTCACACTTTTTGTCAGAAAAGCCTTTACTGCAAGGTCTTGCATCTTCTCCAAATTCTCTTCAACTTCTTTAAGCAGATTCTTGAGCTCATCGTGAAAATGGAATCTGGGTAGTGTAGAGATATCTTCGACCATCTCTACAGAAGCATCTCCAACAGTCTCCAATAGACTAGAGGCGACACGATAATCTAAGCAATCTATCGGGTTCAGTTCAAAACTACTCAGTAGCTTAGAGTCTAAAAGCGCACTTCTGATGAGCCTTACAAGAAAAAAGTGAAGTCTATCTAACTCATCATCTCTCTCTGCTACCATCCTAGCCAGATGTTCATCGTTCTTGACCAAGGAATTTATTGCATCCTTACACATTCCCCTTGATATCATGTGCATTCTGCGGAATACCTTATCTGGGGTGAGGGATGTGGGCTCAAATAAAAATTGTATAGTTATCGATTGTGCATCCTCTTCGACTATCTCAAGACCTATCAACTGTTCCACAGCCTTCTTTATCCTACTCCTATCTTCATAGGTTATTCGATTTTCGTCTTGAACTTTGATTACGTCATATCCTAAAAGGTAACCACCCGTGATCTCATTTATCACATATTCAATTTGTTCTAGTCGATATTTTATTACAATCTCACTAATAGGTCTCTCCTCCTTCTGGAAAGGGTATATGATGAGGCAACCGTTCTTCCCCTTATCGACAGTCAAGATGCTACCCTTCTTTACCAAATTCTTCCTTACCCATTCTTTTGGAAGGGATACGAGAAAGGTTCCTCCACCCATCTCCTGAACTTTACGAAGCTCCATATAGCCACACTACTATTATGGTCTTAATAGTTCTTTAAAGAGATTTTGTCTATCTATAGATTAAATTAATAAAAAGGGTCTGTTCTTGATAAGCCATGGAAGCATTGGCCTTCTCTCCATCACATATAACTGGGTTTTTCGAGATCGTAGATGAACCCTCCAAACCAGTTTTGAAGGGGTCGAGAGGGGCGGGTGTATCCCTGAGCAAGGGAGTAAAAACACATGTGAAGATCAAAGAGTCCCTCCATTCTAAATTAGAAGTTAATGTAAATGGCAAAGTCTTGAACTCGACTCGACTCACAAGACATGTGATGAATGCCCTCCTCCCTCAAGGAGATAGAAGATACTCGGTCATCGTATACCATGAGATGCAGGTACCTATAGGATCGGGGTTTGGCTCTAGTGGCGCATGTGCTTTAAGCTTATCTATAGCTATCAATGAAGCCTTAGGTATAGGTCTATCAAAAATCGAGGCTGCAAGAATTGCCCATATTGCAGAGGTAGAGTGTAAGACTGGGCTGGGAACAGTTATAGCTGAGACATACGGTGGATTTGAAGTTAGGATCAGAGCTGGTGCTCCGGGTGTAGGCGAAATAGAGCAAGTCCCTATAGGCAATGATTATTCAGTTGTATGCTTGAACTTCGGTCCAATTTCTACTAAAAAAGTCCTGAATGATGTGAACTCACGCATTCGCATTAATGAAGCTGGTAGCGGTCTAACCATTCGTCTAATGAAGGAACCAAGTCCCGAATATTTTATGAAGCTATCGAGGGAATTTGCCGATTTCTTCAATATCTTTTCTGACAGGATGAAAAATATTTTGAATGAAGTCGATAAGTATGGATTTAGATGTAGTATGGCTATGATTGGTGAGACGTGCTTCTCTTTTACGAAGACCCATGAGGCAGAAGAGCTGGCTGAAATATTCCGAAAGCATGCAAGGTCTGAGAAGGATGTGATCTTTTCTTCCATAGACACAAAGGGGGCTAGGCGTTTATGAAGGAAGAGATAGGTGTTCCTCCAGATCACCCAAGGGCTGAATCTCTAAGAGTTCGTGAGATGCTTGTCATGCACTACAGACTTGGGATCGTTATTCCTCAAGGATTGATAGCACATGGAAGGGGCGAAGCCTTCGATTACCTTTTAGGCGAGAAGACCATTAAACCCACCCTTACAGCCATAAGGGCTGCTGGGGTGGCTATGCTTCTTGCTAGGCATCCAGTCATCTCCATGAATGGAAATTCTACAGCCCTTTCTGCCAAAGAAGTGGTAGAGCTGGCTAAGCTCACTGGGAGTAAGATCGAGGTAAACCTCTTTTACCGCTTTTTTGAGAGAGAGATGGCTATAAAGAAGGCTCTGATAAATGCTGGAGCAAAAGAAGTTTTAGGGATTGTAGAAAAGTCTTCGGCTAGGATACCCGAGCTTAGAAGTGAGCGTAGAAAGGTGGACGCAAGGGGCATATACTCTGCAGATGTGGTGCTGGTCCCCTTAGAAGACGGTGATAGAACAGAAGCTCTTCGTAGAATGGGTAAGAGTGTTATAGCCATCGACCTCAACCCCCTCTCACGTACAGCACGGCATGCCTCTATCACAATCGTAGACAATATAGTTCGTGCTATCCCTCTACTCATCAAAGAAGTTCAAAGGCTAAGACTCAAGAGTAAAAGAGAGCTCTGGAGGATTATAAAGAGATTTGATAATGAAAAGAACTTGAGAGAATGTAACAGATTCGCAGCTAAGAGGTTGATGGAGATCACGGAAAGAAACGAACTTTATCCAGACGCCTTGGGACGATCTTCGGGTATCTAAAATTCATAGAGATTAGGTGAATTCAGTTGATCGTGGATCATAAAGGCCTGCCGAAGGAGATCGTTTTAAAATTACTTGACGAGTATCTCCAAGAGGACATGAATTACGGTTTTGGAAGAATCCTTGGTTCGATGTGCACGTCCCCCCATCCATTTGCGAAGATGGTCTATTCCAAGTCCATGGAGAAGAACCTTGGTGATCTACATCTCTTTCCTGGAACTGCAAAGCTCGAGAGAGAAGCCATAAGCATGATAGGATC
>JAKLZD010000091.1 GCA_024256245.1 Candidatus Methylarchaceae archaeon HK01M | reverse complement strand
TTACTTTGTGCCCCTCTTCTTCTAAATACTTTTTTTGTCCTTCAACTCTACCAGGATATTTCTCATTTATCACTCCACCAGTTTTCAGGGTGCGCCAGTAGGGAGTGATATCTTTTTTACCCTCTTGTCTTCTTTCTTCAGCAGCATTAGCCGCGATCCAGGCAAAAATACCCGCTGTTATGGGACAACAGATCGTTGCTTTGTGTTTTTTCGCTAAAGCTTCGCGAATTTCATTGATGGTAACAAGTTTGCCCCTTGGTACTTTTTTCATAATTGCATCTACTTCTATTGGTGCTGGGATAACTACCGTGCCCGTACCCCACTTTTTACTCATTTTTTCAGTAATTTCTTCTACCTTCGGCAGACCTTTACTATCTGCCAATTTCTCAACCCAACTTTTGTTTTTAAGCTTCATGACTTTGACATTTTCTTACCCGCAACAGAGCTTATAAAGAGTCTACTCAATATTTTTAAATATCCCTTCTATAAAAAAGCGTTCACAGGGAAAGGAATACGGAGGAATGCGGTCGTCGTCTAGTCTGGTCTAGGACATCAAGCCTATAAGGTGTGTAAGCCTGCCACGCTGGCAACCCGGGTTCAAATCCCGGCGACCGCACCATACAAATTCTCTTATAGGCTACTCCTCTTCTTTTTAAGGAAGATCTTAACGATCGCCACAGTTAAGATAACGCCAAATATAGATACGATGACTGGTACGCTGAAGTATATCTTTGCTTGAGCGGGTATCACAGCTGCCTGAGCTACATCCCCCGAGATAGTAGTAGTCTGCCTCATAGATGTTATAACTGCTGTGTACTGCCCTTTTGTAACTTGGCTGATGGATGCTCCTCCGTCTCTATTCGTTTGAGTCGTAACAATCGTACCATTTGGAAATGTGATAGATACTGTGGCTTCTGAGATGGGCAGGCCGAAAAGATCAGTCACTTTAATCTTTAGATCGTAAACTGCACAGTCTATCGTCCATACTTTAGAAGAAGCTATATTAAGAGAAAGGTTGGTCTCTGGTTTGACATCGACCCCTCCCCATAGAATCTCTCTCACAGTCCCGACACCAAAATCCAACCAAAGGTCTGTGTAATCGGTAAAAGTGCTATCTTCATCGTAAGGACTTGTAGTTGAGAAGGATGTAGGGACGATCGTTCTTCCGTCAGCGTCCTTGAATATGTATGAAGTGAGAAATTGCTCATAATAAGTCAACATCACTTCTGCTGGACTGCTTATCTCTAAGGACGTGTCCTCAAAAGTGTACCATCTATGGCTCGAGGTAGAGCCTGATGAGGGATTACCGTATTCTGCTATAGAGCTCACGTCACACCAAACAATAGAAGGGGCACCGTCCCAAATCTCGACAGTTTCAGACTCTTCGTTTGCAAAGTAAGTTACTGCCACGTAGTTCGTTGAATTTGTTGGAGATAGACCTAAGGTAGTAATGGAGAATTCAACACTATACTGAGGGTTAAAGCGAGCAATCATGGTAGTATTCGATTCACCGACGGTTATAGAATGAACTCTTGCCCCACCGTCGTTCCAACTTTTATAGACATATCTCATATCCACGCCTCCACTTTGTGGCGAAGGAGCTTCGATCATATGAGTGGAACCAGTATCCCAGTCGAAGGAGTTTGGGGCAATGTAATCTACTCCATCGACCTTTATTTGAAGTCCTTCTGGTTCTGTATTGATGATATATGTCATTACTAGATTGCCATATATGTGACGAATTCCGGCTATATCTCCCTCGTTGAGGGTTCTTTTTTTCGTTTCGCCTGGGTAAGCATAACCGTACATCGTCTCCTCACTAAATCGAAGGTCGTATAGATCGTCCAGAGAAAGAATGTGTCCAGCTTCATGAGTGCCTATATTTTGAACATCGTACTTGCCACTTCCTCCCGTAGTCGACCATGTCTCAGCATCATCGAAGACCATATCGAATTCGTAGATCAGTTTATTACTCGCGTAGTACCAGATCGTAGTCTGAGCCAAGGTTCCACCAGCACCATCTATAGAACCCCAAGAAACCACGTTATAACCATCGCGAACTTCTCCAACTCGATGCGTCGTCCCTATGTAAGTATAATCCATGTAAGAGCCAGGATCGTCTTCCCATGTCTTAAAAGATGCTTGAACGGCCATGAATTCATTGGTAGTATCTGGTGTTCCAAGCTCATTTATGTAATATTCCACGGGTAAATCACCTGAAGGCCAATGAAAGCCCGAGTAACTATACCCTGATGAGATTTCACTATTGAGAGAAGTCTTTCCCACGATAGAAAACTCATCAGTTCCTTCTCTCTTCAAGAAGACTTTTGCCCTCTCGCCTTTTACGAAGCTTGGCTTATTGGAGACGAGCAGCCCTATCTCCCCAACTTCACCTCCCAGCTCTTTTATAGTTACTTCTCCACATTCAAGAGAACCTTGTAAGCAATCTTCTACCGATATCCTAACGTAAGTGTAGATTAAAGTCTTATCATCATTCCATCGTGATTCTACGCTCTCCACATCTCCGATTATTACATGAGTGACTCTTTCTGCCATACCCCGATCAATTTCCATCTCACCAAGGTCTGCCAGATCAATTTCTGCTTCAAGTTGGCTAGGATAGTCGTTATCTGTCGATTCCGTCTTTAACGATTTGGCAACCAATGATGAACTTTGTATGAAGAAGGTTCCTGAGATTACAAGAAGCATCGCAAGAATCAAAAATAAAAATTGAACTTTGATGATGCCAGAGAGCCGAATCTAATGTCTCGCCATCAACTTTATCGAATAGGTTCTATAGGTCCCAATTTCTAGTGGGCCACTTTATCTTATCGATAAACTCCTACTGGAGCTTCAGCTTCTCCTGGTTTTGCTTGTATACGGAGAGCTCTCAGTTTATCTTCTATCCTCTCAGCTTCTTGATAAAGGGAAGCGATATCGATCTCAAATTCTGGGATCAACTTATCTATCACTTCGACAGCCTTTACAGCAGATTTAACACTTGAAATATCTGAATAGACAGGAATTATGAGGCTAATTACATCGGAGTTACTCCACCTACCTTGATTGAGAAGAAGACCCGATATACCTGGTATTGCCCCAAATTCCAGTTGCTTTATCTCGTTCGATGCAAGCCTTTCCCTCGCTCTATCTGTACTTCCTACGCCCTGCACAACGGGCTCTTCTTTGACTGTTGGAGAAGACTCTACCGACCATTCTACAGGGGATATTATGAGCGAGCAATTCTGCTCTTTAGTCCAATCGAATAGCGCCTTTGCCAAAGGTCTGTAAAGGTTTGACAAGATTCTGAACTCTGATAAGAATATGACTATCTTGAATTCTTCACTCGCATATATTCTCGCAGGGAACTTGGGTTTGAAAGCATATATCATGGATATAGCTGGGAACTGATTCGAATCTAACGCTGCAATCTGGTCAAGATCGAGGGCTGCTACAAGGTAGTTTGCAGCAATCGTATTAACTAAACTGATGCTGGGCAGACCATCTATCACAGTGGCGCCCTTTAGCCCCATCTTCTTAAATTCCTTTATTTCTATCTCATCCAACAGACCACAACTATCAATTTGAGTGGAGGTTATATATCGTTAACTAAATAAAAATAAACCTATTCGGTTAAGATCGGAAAAAGGTTTTCAATCGTTAAATTATTATTATTCATAAACTTCTTAAATATAAATCATTTCTCAACTTTCTCACTGTAGATCATATTGATCATCGACTTCCCCTTGCACTTAGTACACTCCCCTCCCTCTTTGAATACATAATCTCCAGACTGGAAATCCCTTTTAGTCTTCAGACCACAAGAGGTACACTCTTCGATCGTATAGACTACCGACTTTGCGCTCTTTTTTGTACCGAATAGGCGACTCAAATCTTCT
>JAKLZD010000058.1 GCA_024256245.1 Candidatus Methylarchaceae archaeon HK01M | reverse complement strand
AAAGACAGACCACCATAGTTATGGCTACTCATAACATCTTTCAGGCAGAGACCCTTGCCAATAGGTTGGCCATCCTTCATGAAGGTAAGATAGTAGAAGTTGGTACCGCTAAAGAAGTATTTAATTTTCAATCAAAGTATTTAGCAAGCTTTTCAAGACTTGAAAATGTTTTTCCAGGTACTTTAAGGATAACAGGAGAGGGTACATCTCTTATAGAGATAGGCGATGGAATAGAGATCGAGGCTTCTATAGAGAAGACGGGAAAGGCCACCATATACATAAGGCCTGAGGATATAATCCTATCAAAGATTCATATGGCTTCAAGTGCAAGAAATACCTTCAAAGGGAGGATAGTTGGGATATCAGACTTGGGATCGGTAATAAGGTTAAGGATAGATGCAGGGAAGGAATTCATCGTCCAGATAACCAAGAAATCTTTTGTCGAGATGCAACTTAACATAGATACTGTAGTCTTTTTTACTTTCAAAGCATCATCGGTACAAACAATCTAACATAGAACAAGTTCGATAAGACAATCTTAATGGTAAATACAATAAGATTCAAGAAAGATATTGACGAGGATTTTATTTTTGCTCTATAACGATGTATTTACCATTAAGGTACATAAGCCTCCAAAAAGCGAGACTATCAGCTAAGTCCGTTCCACAGGCTACATCAAATGCTTCATTGGTTGCCTATATAGGGCTCCGAGCTTCATGATATAGTTATATTTTATTGATTTTAATTCAAAAATTTATTGAATTTTGAACTAAATAATAATGGAAAAAAAGAATTTAAGTTCTATGGAAACATATAATAGTGTGCCCTTCTTTTCTTCGACAAGGAGAATATCCAATGACTGAAGAAGTTGAAAAGAAAAAGGTTCTTGGCACTGCTCCAATTATCGCTATCGCGATGGCTCTCATAGGTCCTGCAGCATACGGTGTTGGATTCTTCCCAGCTATGTTAGGTGAAGGTACTGGGCCAGTATTGGCATTACCTATTCTTATCGGTACTGTAGCATGTATCTTTACAGCGATTAGCGTCGCTGTACTTGCACTGAAGTTCGCCTACTCTGGCGGTGCATATGCGTATTCAAGAGAGGCCATGGGCGTACATGCTGGTTTCATGGTCGGTTGGGCTACTGTATTGGCATACTTCTTCCTTCCCACTGCTGGAGCATTATTCGCAGGAATCTATGGTGACTTATTCATCTCATCCATAGCAGGCGTGCCTGGAGGTACATACCTCTATCTGGATATACTGATTGCTGTCCTAGCAGCCCTTGCCATGCTATTCATTGCTTACCGAGGGATCGAGGCAGGAGGAGGTACTATGATGGCCGTTCTTGTAGTCCAAATTCTGCTCGTATTCATCATCGCATTATGGGCTATTACCGCGGTTCCACCAGGCGTCAATTATGGGGCTCCTTTCGATCCATCGTTCACAAGCTGGTCAGGAGCAGGAGCTGGAGACTTAGGTATAATAGCAACAGCCGGTTTCCTATTCTTCTTCGCTTTCTACGGCTTCGATGGTACAGTCGTCTTCGCTGGAGAGGCCAAAAATCCGTATAGAAGTTGTGCTCTCGGTGCGGTACTTTGCATCCTGATTGTAGGCGCCATATACGTCTTCTGGGCATGGGCTATGATGCTACCATACACCGGTGATATTGCAACTTTCCAAGCTATGGCAAACGAAGTGATAACAGTAGGAGACGTCTCACCTCTTGCAGCACAGGCTGGAATAGATTGGCTTGGAGGCGCAAATAACGGTATAGCAGTTCTTTCTTTCGCTATGCTCTTATCGGCGCTAGGTAGCGGGACAGCCGCGGCTCTGACGATAAGCAGAATTCTACACGCAATGGGTACGGACGAGGTCATGCCAAAACATATGGGCAAACTACATCCAAAGCATAAAAGCCCACACATGGCTGCTATCTACGTTGGACTTACAACATTACTTATCCCTATAATCACATATTTCGTTGGGGTACCTCTGATAGACACATTCATATTCACTGCAACATGGTGTGCTTGGGGTGTACTCATAATGTATTTCTTCATGAATGTAGACAACCTTCTCATCTCAAGTAAGAAAATAACAGGGAAGTCTGCAATACTTGGCATAGTAGTTCCAATAATAGGTGCAGCTCTAATGGGATACATCTGGTGGAGTAGCGGCTCGGCAGGTATACCTGGTGTAGCAGAGGTTGCTGCATTCGAAGGCGGTCCTTTCTGGAACACAATGATGCTTCCAGGCTTCATATGGTTGGCCATAGGCGTTGTCTACCTGATCTACTTACACACTGCAAAGCATGAAGTCTTGGAGCGAGGAATATCGGCAGTGTAAATAAGATCTGCCTAAATTTCCCCCCCCTTTATTTTTTTAATTTTACTGTTATTGATAAAAATATTTATCTCTCCCTATCTGACCCTAAAGTTTGATCAAGGTGAAAGGATGGATAAGGTAGATCAGCAAATAATAGATGTATTGAAGGAGAAATCTAGGCTTCCATACGGCGCTATAGGGAAGAAGGTAGGCTTATCAGAGGCAGCTGTAAGAAAAAGAATCAAAAAACTGATAGCTAATGGCGTTATCAAAAAGTTTACGATCGATATCAATGTGAGCAAGAGCGCTAACGCTATTGTACTGATCTCCCTAAGCCCCACAACCTCCTCCTCAGCCATTTCGAAGAAACTATGTGAATTAGATGGAATAAAAGATATCCATGAAGTAACGGGACAATATGATATCTTTGTGAATCTCTCAGCTCATAGCATAGTAGAGGTCAATAAGTGCATCGACGAAATTCGTAGCATAGATGGCATAACCAATACGAATACTATGATAATTCTTAAAAGCTGGGCCTAAATTATAAAAGCTTATATATACGTTTCTTTAATAGTTAATGACTAATATTGATGGAATCTGAATCTAAAAGTTCGAATTTAGAATCTAGAATAACGAAAATCGATTCTAGTTATTTGGCCAGTTGGTACAATAAAGTATCCAGTAACCCTGTAGGAGATGTATTCCTACTAGACAGCACATTGAGGGAGGGTGAGCAATCGCCAGGCGTCTCCTTTACCGTGCACCAGAGTTTACAGATAGCTTGGATGCTGGATTATTTTGGAGTCAACGCTATAGAGATAAGCCCCATCGTATCTCCTAGCCATAAAGAATCATGCAGGAGGATTGTAAAGGCTGGGTTGGGGGCGGACATCATAGTTCATGTCAGAGCCTTGCCCAAAGACATCGATGTGGCCCTTGATTGTGATGCAAGATGGATAGCCATGTATCATTCTGTATCTGACATTCATTTGAAGTACAAACTTAGAGTTTCTAGGGAGGAGACGATCAGGAGAGCGGTTGGTGCAGTTGAATACGCAAAGAGCCATGGTCTGCGCCTACGCTTTACTATGGAAGATGCGAGTAGATCCGATCCTGAATTTCTTAATAGGATCTGTAAAGAGGTTGCAGAAGCAGGGGCCGATAGGATTGGACTGCCTGATACACTTGGCATCTTGAGGCCTCAAGGCATGTACAACCTTGTAAGAGCGGTTAGGGAGGTGGTGGATACTCCTCTCGATGTCCATTGCCATAACGATTTAGGTCTGGCAACAGCCAATTCTTTAGCTGGCATCGAGGCAGGGGCAGATCAGATTCACGTCACTATAAATGGGTTGGGTGAGAGGGTAGGGATCGCCCCTCTTGCTGAGGTTGTGATGGCCTTAAAATTGATCTATAGGAAGAAAATGAAAGTAAAACAAGATTTACTGAGCGAGCTTTCAAATCTAATTGAAAGATATACTGGCGTAAGAACTCCCGAATCGAAGCCTATCGTAGGTGAAAATGCCTACAAGCATAAAGCTGGAACCCATGTTGCTGCTATAATCAGAGAGCCTGCTGCTTACGAACTCATACCCCCCAAGGCTGTGGGCAACAAGAGGAGGGTCGTCTTCGGCGAGCTCTCAGGTAAAAATAGTGCTGCCTTCCTTTTACATATACTAGGGTTAAGTCCTAGTGTGGAAGAGGCTGGTAAACTTGCTCAAGGTCTTAAAAAGCTTCAATGCGGCGATTTATTTGAACTGAGTTTATCTGAGGAGCTCGAAGAAGAAGTGCTTAAAGTTGAGGACAAGCTTTAAACTCTGCTTGGAATAGCACTTATGAGGGAGGTGAGAATGATGAAGTGCCCGGAATGTGAAGGTGATATTTCACTGCCAGAAGATGCCCTTGAAGGTGAGATCGTCACATGCCCTGATTGTGGTGCTTCCTTCGAGCTTTACAAGAAAAGGGATAATGCCTTCGATCTACGCCCAATACAAGAAGTTGGTGAAGACTGGGGTGAATGAAAGTTAACCACCATCTCTATGGTGTATGATTACATCAGATGGGAAGAAAAAGCGATAGCCAATGCAGCAAAGAAGAGAGGAGTGGAACTGAAGCTATTGGACGCCAAAGACATCCTCCTACTCTTGGACGATGATTATACGAAAGCGTTCGGCGATATCGTACTTCAAAGGTGTATCAGCTATTTTAGGAGTTTGCATCTCACAGCAGCTCTGGAGGCAAAAGGAATTTCAGTGGTCAACCCTTTTGATGTTGCCCTTACTACCGGGAATAAGCTTCTTACCAGTCTCGCCCTCCTTAAGGCCGGTATACCGACGCCTCGCACAGCGTTGTCCTTCAACCCTAAAGGCGCTCTAAAATCTGTTGAAAATTTTGGCTACCCTTCGATCTTAAAGCCGACTATAGGAAGTTGGGGAAGATTGGTGGCCCCCTTAAAGGATAAAGACTCGGCCGAAGCTATCTTCGAGGATAGGGAGCATATGTTCCCCCTTTACCAAGTCTATTACATCCAGGAGTACGTGGAGCGTCCACCAAGGGATATAAGAAGTATAGTGATAGGTGATGAAGTAGTCGCCGCTATATATAGGGTATCTCCCTCTGGAAATTGGAAGACGAACATAGCCTTGGGAGCAAAGGCGGTAAACTGTCCTATAACCAAAGAATTGGAGGATATATGTATTAAAGCTTCAAAGATTGTCGGTGGAGGAATCTTAGGGGTGGACTGCATGGAAGGCCCTGACGGGCTCTTAGTCCATGAGATCAATAATACTACTGAATTCAAGAATACTGTGCCAAGCACAGGTGTCGATATACCAAGTCTAATAATCGACTATCTCAAAAAATCTAGCAGATAGGAGGCAAGCCTTGGAGGAATACGCCGTCAAACTACTGGAAGAGGTATTGAAGATATACAGTCCTTCAGGTCAAGAAGAGCTTCTGTCTCAGTTATTGGCTGAAAGAATGGAAAATCTAGGCTTTGATGTAGAAGTAGATAAAGTGAAAAATGTAATAGGGACTATAGGCTCTGGATCACCTTCGATACTGCTATGTGGTCATATGGATACTGTTCCAGGCATACAACCTGTGAGGGTCGCGGATGGTCTTATATTTGGTAGGGGTTCTGTAGATGCCAAATCCTCTCTAACAGCCATGTTAATGGCCGCATCAAAATTTGTCGATAAAACAGATTTTGGGAAGGTAATAGTTGCAGGGGTTGTTGATGAAGAAGGAAAGGGAAGAGGGGTTAGGGAGCTTATCAAAGATAGTATCAAAGTTGATTATGCGATATTTGGCGAGCCTAGCGGCATAGAGCAGATAACGATTGGATATAAGGGCCGAATCTCTTTGATGATTACGTGTAAGACAGCAAGTGTTCATGCAAGTGCTCCTTGGATGTCACAAAATGCTATTGAGAAAGCCTTTGAGGTCTGGGATGCTATACGTATCTATGCTTTACAAAAGGAGGATAAAAACAGTCGTTTCGACTCCCTGACTGCATGTATCACAAAGATAAAAGGTGGAACTGCTCATAATATATTGCCGGGCACGTGCAGGATAACCACAGACATAAGAATACCTACTAAGATGTCTTGCACAAAAGTCTACCAAGATATCATGGGGATAATAAAAGAATACCAATCAGATGTATCCTTTCCAAAGATAGATGTGAAGGTGGGAGATATGACAGAACCCTTTGAAACTGATAAAAATTCACCTCTAGTAAGAGCTCTAATCGTTGCTATATTGAAGATAAGAGGGATGAGACCTATGTTAATACGAAAAACTGGCACAGGAGATATGAACGCCTTTGGACAAGCATTTAAGATACCGGTAGTAACTTATGGTCCAGGAAATCCACACCTATCCCATACACATAAGGAGTATATCGAAATTTCAGAGTATCTATCAGGCATCAAGATTTACCAGAAAGTTATATCGAATCTGTATAAATTCTACCATGTAAAAAGTAGAAATTTATAGTTTTAATTCAATCTTATTGTAATTTATCAACGATTTAGATAGCAATAGAACGACTAGAACGGCTATCGTCGCATCTGTCAGCTTTCTATGCCTACCCCTTCATATAATTGGCATTTCAGTTTCGAAATTATCCATATAGTCTCTTTAACATCAAAGCCCAAATGATCAAGCGATGGGCGCGCCGTGGCCCGGCACATCCCTCCAAAGCATATCCCACACATCCTCCTCTAAGATGGCCTCTTTCCTTATAACCGCCTCCAAAAGGTGTTTCATGAGGACATGGTGCTTGACTTCGTCCTCGTAGATATCTCTTAATAGATGCTTTATTCTGCTATCCCACTCCCCCTCTAGAAGCTTTTTTACTTCTTCCACCATCTGACTCTCTACTTCGATGTGCTTCTTTATGACTGATTCAAGTTTTTGGTACTCCTGATCGGTGAGGGCTCTCCCTTCGCTCTTCAGAAGGCTCAAAATAGCAGTATAGAGGCCTGCATGTTTTCGGGAGTCGTGAGCTATACCCCTTAGGATCTCTTGGACTGCCACATTGTCTAATCCTTCCACACTAGATGAGAGACTTAAAGCATAGCTCTCCTCCATCTTGATCATATCCTTGATCTTTTTAACTACTTCACTCATCATAACACCTTTTTTAACGAGGTTGAAAGCTTTCTCCTAAATAAGGTTTTAAGGACGGCAAATGGCTCATAAATAAAGTTTCTTAATCCATTGGGGCGGCTTAAATGACAGTACACACCACTGAAATATGTGGCATAAAACTCGCTTGTCTCCGTTCGCATTATCGAGATGTTCAGACTGTTTTAGCATCCGATAGAAGTTTCGTATAGTCGGCTTTCATTCTCAAGTTAATTCTTTAAAGAGTCATTCATATATAGGATTCTTTACTATTCGTATAATTTGATTTGTTAATGGTGGTTAGGCTCTTATATTTTTTATTTTAAAAGTAATTTCGTTGCATAACAGATCTGTTATCCTCCATCTATCTTTTATATTTACAGCGAGAACCGGACAGGCGTGAAAAATCCTTGCCCAATCACATAACTTTTCTCTTTCCTCCTGGTTTATATGCGATACTCTCCTGACTTGAACCGCTAAGGTTTCCAAGCCGTTGGAAGCTAGAAGGTCGATGGGCGTGTGGCTACCTGCAGATTTCATGATATAACGATAACCTTTTTCCTCTAACAACCCCTTTACGTAATATTCTTCTGCTCTTCCTTTCTTATATTCTGTCTGCATAATTATTTGACTATTATCTACGATCTTCAACACTAATAGAAGTAACTCAATAATTATTCTCTTATGAGTTTGAATATTTTGTTATAGAGGGACTGCGAATAAGCTTTCAAATTGAATCCAAAAAGATTCCTTAAAGTTTTATAACGGTTTATGATCGTGAACTCTGTAACACCAGCCAAGTGGCCCTAGTGAGAAATATCAGAATTGATAGGTTAATTATTGAAATGAGAAGAACTGTATCAACTCACACTCTTCACTCCCTCACCTTGCTTTCTTGGCAACTATTACTAACTCTCCATTTCTTGTTTCTAAGTAGAAAATTTTTGGAAGTCTTGGATTAACCTTAT
>JAKLZD010000001.1 GCA_024256245.1 Candidatus Methylarchaceae archaeon HK01M | reverse complement strand
TCAATACGAATGCTACAGGCATATTATAAAATACTACATTCTTCTTAATAAATTTACAAACGTATTAAAATGAGCAAAGGAGTTAGTTAAGAAATAAGAAGTAGGTGCGTAAAAGAAGGTTATCTGCGATAGATGCCTATTATAATATATTTTAAAAACCCTAAGGTAAACAAAAAAGACTAGGGTTTCAAGATATTAGCAAAAAAACTATAGAAGTTGTTAAATAAACTGATATAAAATCAAAAAATGTAAAGAATCTGTCAATCTTAGTTAATAAATGGAATGCTATTTTGAGTTAATGATATCTGCGCAATGCATCTTATTAAGCGAAGGTATCGATTCGACAAAAGTAACTTTTTTATGTCGATCAAAGAAATTAGATGATTAATATAGTGTATTGGGGATGAAATTTTCATTTATTAACCCTGGACCGAGCGAGGCTTGGACACACGTTGTTACTGCCCCAGCTTCATGGCCTCCTCTCGGAATCTTATATATCGCCACAATCTTAAAGCAGAATAACTTCGACGTCTCGATTCTTGACGTTACAAATCAAACTTCGCTTCAAGGCATTCTAAAATGGGTTGAGAAAGAGGATTCAGAATTCCTTGGTTTTTCCACTCTATCCAGCTCGGGCAGATCCGCCGCAATGATTGCTGAAAGAGTCAAAGAAAGAAACCCGAACATCAAGATTGCTTTTGGGAACTATCATGCTACATTTAACGCCAAAAGAATTTTGGAGAAATACCCTTTTGTGGACTTGATAGTTCGGAATGAAGCAGAGTTTACATGCTTAGAGCTCGCTAAGTGCTTAGAAGAAGGGAAAGAACTCAAGGACGTTAAAGGAATTACTTTTAGAGATGGAGATAAAATCGTCTTTACTCCTGATAGATCGCCCCTTAAAGATCTGGATAGACTTCCCTTTCCCGACCGAAAGTTACTCAAAAATGATTATAGATCAACCTTGGCTGGATTGGCACTTGCAACTGGAAGGTTTACTACAGTGGTCTCTTCTCGTGGTTGTCCTTACAATTGCAGATATTGTGCATGCTCTTTATTTGCTCGACGTACTTGGAGGCCGAGGTCCCCAAAAAACATTATAGATGAGCTAGAACTCCTCTACAGTGAAGGATTTAGGCAGATTATATTCGTGGATGATAACTTTGCTCTGAACCAAAAAAGAGTGATAAAAATCTGCCAGTTGATGAAGAAGAATAAGATCGAGATGGACTGGATCTGTGACGCTAGAGTCGACTGCATATCTCGAGAGGCTTTGGAGGCTATGGCCAAGACGGGGTGCAGAGTCATCTACTATGGCATGGAAAGTGCAAACCAAAGAATCTTAGATTTTTATGATAAGGGAATTACACCCTCACAATCTAGGACAGCTGCAAAAGCAACTAGAAAGGCGGGGATAGATATCATCGTCGGCTCATTCATAATAGGGGCTCCAGATGAAACTCGTGAAGAGATCAGAAATACGTTCGCTTTTGCGCAACAGATAGACATCGATATCCCCCTTTTCCATCCACTCGAGATTCAACCTGGAACTCCACTATGGATGGAGCTATCTTCACAAGGACTCTTAAATGAAGATGAACACTGGGAGAAAGGTGTCTATGCCTCAGAGATATGCCCCCAAGCAGTTCCTTTAGAAGAGCTATATCCTATGATGATCCATGCTGTCAAGAAATTCTTAATCCGACCAGAATACATCATTTTAAACCTTCTAAGGGTGCTGAAAAATCATTATAGACGCGAAATTATATCGAATAATCTGAATAATTTTCTGAATCGTAGATTCAGCCTGTCAGAGGCCATCGAAGTTCCAGAAAATTACAGGAAGAAAACTAAACGATGGTAGTTTAATAAAAATATAAGTTTCTTATGTCGATTACCTAGCAGACATAGCCATTCTTTCTTGTTCATTCTTCTTCTTAATAGCGTAACTGTTTATGTCTTTATCTACCGCCATTATGATCTCATCGGCTAAGACTTCTTCGACGCTCTTTGGGTTTGAGAAGGCAGACTCACGAACTCCTTCTGAGATGAACCTTAATGCTAGATCTACCTTACGTAAAGGAGATATATCGACTGAGACATGATATACGACACCACCATAGCCTATTCTCGTCGTATCTTCGTTGGGAGATGCATTTTCAATTGCCCTAACAAGATACTCTACAGGGTTTCCACCAGTCTTTAGATGGATTATATCAAATGCCGTCTCCACTATGTTTATCGCTCTATGCTTCTTCCCCCCCATCCTGCCTGTATTCTTGGCGTGCTTTTTGCCGAAGTGCATAAGGCTGTTGATTAGACGTTCGACGATATTGACTTCAGCCTTTGCAAATTTGTGATGCTCATGCCTGCCCATGGATGTTGGTGTAAGCATAGGTTTAAGAAAGATTGCTTTTTCTAAGCCTCTATCTTTTACTTCGACTTCACTCGTATCCCATTTTCCAAATAGCAATAGTTTTTGAGATCCCTTTTTCTCCTCAGTCTTTTGCAAAGATTGCACCTAGCATACTTTAGGTGTATTTATCGACTATAAATAATTTTGCAGTCATTCTTGGTAAAAAGTGGAAGGATGGTCATACTAAAGGTTTGAAGAAAGCAACCACATGAGGTCTTGTCAAGTAGTAGATAACTATTATATCTATCACTACAACAACAAGTCCTGAAACATCCAGATAGACCAGTGGAAGTAAACCTCCAATTATCCCAAGTATGGAGAAGACGATGACTATGATACGCGCCCAGTTCTTTCCATTCCATAAACCCCAACCTAAGATAAACCAAATCACTCCAATCACGAGCGAGACTGCACCTATTATTGCTAAGAAAGCAAGGATCCAACCAATGTCGACAATTGGAATCATACCGTATTGGGCAATAGCCGCCTCAATAAAGTCAGCTAAAAAAGGCACAGAAACAATGAGCATCACACTACCGATGATAACAAGAATGCTTAAAATTATACCTAAGACAGCCAGTATCGCGACACCAAGTGGCCTCTCCACTTTTGAGGTAGTCATTCTCACCACTATTGATGACATTTTAAATATAAAGTTTATGATGTATTTTTCTAGAGCTCTTTCTTTATTTTATCTTCTTGGCTTCTCCTTTTTCCCTAGGACGAGCATATTTAAGGAGACCTCGTTGACCATAGATACCCGCCATCTGACGCCAGGTATATCTCCCATAGCCCTGCCCATAGATCCTCCTATGCCTTCCACCAAAACTTCATCATGTTCATCTACGTAATTTAATGCTCCATCGCCAGGGAGGAAAGCGGTGATCTGCTTACCGTTCTTGACTAGTTGAACACGGACACACTTCCTAATGGCTGAGTTGGGTTGTTTGGATTCTATTCCCACCTTCTCTAGCACTATCCCCCGCGCCTGAGGCGCACCTTCGAGAGGATCGGATTTTTTATCTAACATCAATACCCTACGCTTGTAGTACTTGTCAGACCATCTAAATCTCTGCTTCTTCCTTTTTTGCTGTCTTCCAGCGAATTCTCCCCTAGGTGACTTTAATCTTGCCAATCTCGATCATCAATCCAATTGCTTTATATAAATACTTTAATCTTCAATTTTAAGTTTTATTTGTTTTCACACTATCATATGGTCAACCAGATATAAATAGATAGATAGAGTATAATCAAGCTGAAGATGAAGGAGTGAGTTAACCTGACTCCCTTCGATATATTTAAGCCTCCTGCCAGAAGTATGGCACTCCATATCTGCATAGGCACAAGAATTATGTTCGATATCTGAAGATGCGTTATACTTGAATAGATGTAAAGAGGAATGAAGCTCAATGCTATAGTAGTGGCAAGCTCCACTTCTCCCCCAACCTTTATGCCCGTTGTGATGGCCGAATATAATTCAGCAAGGACAAAGGTTAGTAACCATCCAGTCAAAAATGTAGATAGGATTGGGTTCATAATCAGCTTGCTTGGAACTGATAAAAGGAAATGATTTAAATTTGAATATAAGCACACAAAAGAACCCAAAGCTAAGGTAGATATCGTCACGGCAATAGCCCTCCCCCTTGAGTATGTTGCACGCTTGAATATAGATGCAAGAGTGATAATTGAGAGGGACTTCAGCACAAAGCTGCCTTGATCCTTCACCATAACCCTCATTCCTAACTTCTTCAATAAGCGCCTTCCTTTTTCAGTTAAGATGTATCTTCTATTACTATCTCTAGTTATATAATCCCTTAAATAGGACAGATGGTAGTAGATGGAGCCTGTACTTAAGCTTGTTTTACGTTTTATCTCTGTAAAGCTTGCGCTCCCCTCCCCTCCAATTATCTCAAGAATTCTAACCCTTGCAGGGTTAGCTGTAATATCAGAAACTTCGCTATCTCTCAATGGTCATTCTTTCTTTAGACAAAATTGAAGGCAAAAGTATTTATTTTATGTGGTATACGACTCTTTTCTGTACGGTAGATTCTTTGCCCAAATTCAAGTATAGCTTTGCAAATTACGACCCTCTGACACAGGTAAGAGCGAGCGGGAGAGAAGTAGACGCCTCCCCAAAGTCAGCAAGAGAAGTCTGTAAAACTATAAAAGGCATGACTATTGCACAGGCCAAGAACTTCTTAGAAAATGTAATCGCCAAGAAACAAGTCGTGCCTTTCAGAAGACATACAAAGGAGGTGCCCCATAAGAGGTCTCAATTTAAATTTCACGTTGGGCGTTACCCAGTCAAGGCTGCTAGAGAAGTACTCAAGGTCATCGGAAATCTTGAAGCTAATGCAGAATTTAAGGGATTAGATACCGAGAAGATGATCTTACTTCATGCTGCGACTATGAGAGGCATGAAGATAAAAAGATATATGCCTAGGGCTTACGGCCGCTCTTCTCCAAAGTTCAATACTTTGATCCATATAGAGATGGTGGGAAAGGAGGTCTTATGATATGTCGGCAATTAAGAACCTTATGAAAAATTATACCAAGAACGCTGAGTTGGACGAATTTTTGCAAAAGGAGTTAGCCAATGCCGGCTATGGTGGCCTAGACATCCTTAAGACTCCTATAGGTACAAGAATAACCATCTTTGCGACAAGGCCTGGCCTGATAATTGGAAGGCGTGGCACAGGCATCAAGGCCCTCACCTCTATGATAGAAGAGAAGTTCGATCTACCAAATCCTCAGATTTCAGTGTTGGAAGTCGAAGTTCCTGAGTTGAACCCTATGATAATGTGTAACCGAATAGCTCGGAATGTCATAAGGGGCAGAGCCTTCAGGAGAGCCTCCCTTTGGGCTTTAAATTCTATCATGAGCGCGGGTGCGATGGGTACGGAGATAACGGTTTCAGGTAAGTTGAGAAGCGATAGATCTCATTATGAGAAGCATAGGGCTGGTATTGTCCCCAAAAGTGGAAATATCAAATCAAAGACTGTGAAGGAGGCTACGACCGATGTATTGCTCAAAATGGGCCTCTATGGGATAAAGGTAAAGATCGCCCTAAAGGACCTCTTGCCCCCTGAAGTCGAGATAATAGAGAAGAAACCTAAGGAAGCTACTCCAAAGGAGGAAGAGAGCGATGCCGAAACTCAAGAGTAGCGAATTAAGGAAGCTGGATGATGAAGAACTACAAGAAAATTTTTTGGAGTTGAGGGCTGAACTTATCAAACTTAGGAGCGCAGCAATAAGAGGTACTTTGAAGAAAGAGACTGGTAAGATTCGAGATATAAGAAAGGCTATCGCAAGGGTACTTACAATAATGAATGAGAGAAAGCGCATTTAAAAATCAGATTTTAAATTTTGAAAAGTATTTCTGATAGAATTCTTTCCAATTAAAGGGGATTAATTTGAAGGTCTTCTTTGGTGAGATAGAAGTTACGACAAAGGATCGAACTGAGTTGATAGACATAAGCAGTTACGTTGGGGATCATGTACACAAAAGTAACATAAATGATGGTCTCTGTCTCGTCTTTACTTTACATTCGACAGTTTCCGTAGTCGTCAACGAACATGAAAGGGGTTTGATGCAAGACATCGTCAAAAAAATTAAGGAAGAGTTTCCTAAGGGTGCAGGATGGCTCCACGATAGAGTGGACGATAATGCTGATTCTCACTTGGCTTCCACCTTTATAGGTCCATCGAGGATCTTTCCAGTCAAGGATGGTACACTTGTCAAAGGGACTTGGCAGAATATCTTCTTGTTAGAGTTAGATGGCCCGAGAAGGAGAAAAGTGATAGTAGAAGTAATGGGCGAATGAAGTTAGAAGTAACATTTTATGATTTAGTAAAGTTAACTGACGATACATATAATGGAAATTAATAAGATCACTGCTATAGCACTCACGATCTTATGGATTGGGATACTTGCTTTAACCTCAGTCGAGCTCATCTCCACCAAGCTTTTCTTACCGCCTTATTCCTTTGAAACCGAGGAGGGTACGTTGCTTACAGTCAGCAAGTTTATACTTTCCTCTTTGGGACTCTGCCTTTAGCCGTTTCCCTATTTCTAGGAGGATATCTGATCTTCTCTTCGATGTTCCGTAGCTTTTATACTTTGATAAGAGCCTTATCTGCGCTAATAATCGCCATCGGCGGTTTTGTAATGACTGCTTTTAATAACAGGTTCAGCGATGATTAATAGCTTCTTCACAACGTCCTTGGCGCCGATATTTATGGTGGCTGGGACATCTCCCTTTTGGATGATGACCATTCTAGCCATATTGGTGTTCAAGAAAAGTAAGCTTTAAGATATTCGATGCATCACTAAATCGTACATTTGATAAAAGTATGTTTTATTTTAGCGGTCTATTCAAATTTTATTTTGTTACCAGTAACCATGTAATAGATGCGTGAAGCTATGTTGCATGCATGATCCGCTATTCTTTCTAAGTGTAATGCCACGAAGAGAAGACGGTTTGACTGAGTGATTGAATGTGGATTTTCAATCATAATAATTATTAATTCACGTCTGACTTGATCAGTAAGTGCGTCCACTAAATCGTCTCTCTCGGAAAAATCCTTCAAAGAATCGATTTTCTCCTGTGAGAAGGCATTCAAACAATCAGCTATCATACCCTGTGCTATCTCAGACATTCGAGGTATATCGATCAGAGGTTTCACAAAGGCCTCTTTTCCTATATGTAAGGTTATGACAGAGATATCCTTTGCAAGGTCGCTTATCCTATCAAGGTCTGTTATGATCTTCAGTATAGTTACTACAATCCTGAGGTCTTTGGCCATTGGTTGCCGCAACAAGATTAGATCTACACATTTATTCTCTATCTCGAATTCCAACTCATCAACAACAGTTTCATCATCGATGACCTTCGATGCTAGTTTCGCATCCCTATTGATCAAAGCATGAATGGCCTCCCTTATAGAATTCTTGGCAAGTTCACCCATCTTTAATGTATCTTCTTTCAGACGTTTTAACTCGATATCCATTATTCGTGGCATTTTATCTCCTTTTACCTGAACTTACCTTTATTTATTGTTCAGTAAGTTCAGGTAATTTGTTTTCTTTCTATTTTTATTCTTCAGGGTAAGGTTGTGATGAGCCGAAGTTCAAACTAATATTTAGAATTCCATATCCGCCAAGCATAAAAGCGCCGGGGGTGGGATTTGAACCCACGAGACCCAAATGGGTCACAGACTTTCTGTATGAGTTTAGCAGGCCTGCGCCCTACCAGGCTAGGCGACCCCGGCTCAAATTATAAGAAGAAAAGGGAGTTATTAACTTTAGCGAAATCGATCTTCTTGATCTAATAAAATAGTTATCAAGCGGCGATAGCTCCAAACAGATTTCACATCCTGACCGAGCCCCCTCTCCAGTCCGCTGAGTCAGCCACGTTGACGTGATAGCGTGACCGCCCTACCTTAGGGTTTCTTCCTCCCGGACCTCACCCGGTTCGATAGTTGAGGGTCAATCCTCTTCCTTCGAAGAGGTCGCCCCTTGCGACCACCCACCACGGCGTGGTTTCATCCCTGCGCAACTGGCAGGTATCTCGACCATTATGCTTTACCTATCGGTTGCTGGCCCCTGCATATAGCCGGTTTCAAGAAGGGGAGACGGCTAACCTCCCAGCCCTACCTATCGCCGCAATTTTTATTGTATAAAATTTCTATATATACATGTCTCCTTTTAACATATCTATAGTTTTACATACAGAGCATAATTCACTTGAAGAGGGGAATTTGCATGTTTTACAAAGCTTTAACCCCTTCTCATCTATGACTAACTTCTGTGAAATCTTTATAGCAGAATTTAAAGCACTGTACTTTATCCCGGGGTGCTCTGCCTCTAATGTATTTAAGATAGACCTGATCTCGGACCTCATCCCTTCGTTCATGTAGGGGCAACTTGCAGTCTGGAAGGGTATGCCTTTAAGAAAAGCGTACATGGCTACTTCCTTCTCATAGACTTCCATCAAAGGCCTCATTCTCCTTATGACAAACTCATCCTTTGGCTTTATCGTAGGATCAAACCATCTTATCTTTGTAATATCGCTCTTAAGCAAGTTTATGGTGAAGGTCTGAAGCAGATCATCAAGATTATGCGCAGTAGCTATTACATCGACCCTTAACTTATTAGCAACGATGTCTATTGCCCTCCTTCTTAAGATACCACAGATGGAGCATGCCGAAATCTTCTTAATACCTCTGAACTCGATCGCTTCATCCAAGCTGAAACCATAGATTTCCTTGAAGGACGATGTATAGTGAGGTATTCCAAGCTCTTTAGTGAAATTTTTGCATATCATCATCGACTCTTTACAGTACCCTGAAATTCCCTCATCTATTGTTATAGCCAGAATCTTCGAGGCATGATGTCTGCATATATCGTTCAGTATTCTTAGCAGTGAAAGGCTATCCTTTCCTCCA
>JAKLZD010000157.1 GCA_024256245.1 Candidatus Methylarchaceae archaeon HK01M | reverse complement strand
GTAGGTTCAACCGCGTTGTAGGATATTCCAACCCCAAGATCTGCTGCAAAGTGTGCCATGGCCTCAATCTTATCGAAGTTCAATTTGCTAATGGTTGTCACTAATGTAACTCTTGTCTTTCCCAGTTCAAGAAGACTTCGAACGCCTTTAACAACTTCATCAAACGAACCAGTTCTACCCCTTATGTAATCGTGATAATTATTTGGGTAATCTAATGAGACGAATGCAAAGTCGAGGCTTTCTGATAAGGATTCAGCCTTCTTTTTTAGGAGGGAAGCATTAGTATTCATGGTCGTTATAAAGCCCTTCTTCTTAGCGAAATCGAGTATTTTAAATAGATCCTTCACGATTAGGGGTTCACCACCAAAGAGATAGTATCCCCTCATCCCGAAGTCATAAGCTCTTTCTAGAAGTTTGAAGACCTCCTCAGTTTCCATATCCTTGTATGACATTTTAGACATACGCCAATAAGTGCATGTTTTACACCTAGAGTTACAAGCATAAGTAATTGCGTGTGCTAGGTAGAAGGGCTTATGAGTTATAAATCGCGATTTGACCATGGATAATAAACCATTTATGTATCTAACAGCATTACCTCCAAACAAGGACGGATTTCCTCACAGTATATTAACTCAAAGCCTATCTTGTTCTATATCAGGTTTGCGTTAGAAATTCTATTTTCCCAGAGTGCAGTGATCTTTTCAGTTTTTTTCGAAGCAACTCCCACATAAATGGAAGGGTTCGTAAGAATATCTCTCTGATTAGAACTAAACTTTTTCAGGTAAGGCTGAAGATTGCGATCCTCCATCATTACTTCATATAGGGGTCTTCCAGATTGGAAGGATTTCTCAGTTAGACTTCTTACATACTCATGGGCTTTTGGGTGACCATAAAACGCTAATAGAATATAAAGGGGTTCAGCTATGATCATATCCTTGCTCATTTCAAAGTTTCTCTCCATATTTTTTGTATCAACCCTTATCCTTTTTGTGATAGCAATCATCTTCCTGACTGCAGAGTCAAAAATTACCAATAATTCGGGGGTATATCTTTGGGTGAGGGAATTCGTCAAGTCCCTCTGGTGCTCCGAAACCTGATCTAAGTAAACAGTTACCATCTGTGGCATAAATTTTTTCCACGCACTCTCCACATTTTCAAAATTTATCGGATTCCGTTTCTGGGGCATAGTAGATGATCCCACCTGCTCTTGTTCATAAGGCTCTCCAACTTCTCCTATCTCCGATCTTTGTAGATTCCTCATATCCCGCGCATAATTTGCTAAGACACCAAAACTTGATATGATAGAATGAAGGAAGTCAGTCAGGGTTTCCGGAGGAACTATCTGAGTCGAGATTTCAGCTGGCTTTAGATTTAGAGAGTTCAATATTTCTCCCTCAAAATCTTCAGGGTCTTCAAAAAAGAGGGACGATGCATTGTATGCACCTACGGCTCCAGAAAATTTTCCGACTAAGTTATCTGAAGCTTCTTTTACCTTCAGTATCCTATTTCCCCATCTATTAACATACTGGGCGATGGTGAATCCGAAGGTGATCGGTTCGGCGTGCTGACCATGAGTTCGCCCAATTTGAATAGTGTCCATTTCCTGTCTTGCAAGATCTATCCAAATCTTCTCCAAAGTAACCATATCCCGCATTATCACTTTTTGTATAGCATCTCGATATCTTAGAGCATTTGCAGTATCTACTATGTCGTATGAAGTTGCCATCATATGTACCAAGGGTTTTGCCTTATCACTTACCTTATTTCTGATCACATTGACTAGTGCCCTAATATCGTGTTTGATACGTATTTCTTCCTTGTAGACATCCTCAGCTTTTACTTCCTTCGACGCCAACTTTATTTCATTTGCTACTTCTTGTGGACATAATTCTCTCTTTGCCAATACTTGGACGAGGGCATTCTCTACCCTTAATTTATACTTGACAAATGATTCTTCGGATAAATAGGGTTTCAAATCTTCAACGGAATATCTATAATCAGTTGGAGAAAACGAATTAAAGATCGACATCCACAGTCACCTGAACTTTTCACCGGTTAAATCTTCAAAAAGTTCGATGTATAGTTGACTGATTTGTTGTATTATCGTTTCTGGTAAGGGTGGTATTGGAGGTTCTTCTCTTCCTTCTCTTCTAGCCTTCATTAGTGTATCATAGTAACCAATCTTTCTATAATACTGTCTTACATACTCTTTACTTCTTTCTATATAATTCCCCTTTTTAAATTCCTTCATATCCCAGAATCTATCTTCATCAGCTGTCCCAAAAGTATCTACAACCATAAGATTCCTATTCTCATCGAAGGCGAATTCTTTCTTACCATCGACGTGAATTAATCCTCCTCGTTTTACTCTTGAAGCTATAGTCTCATCTATCGTTAAAGCCAGTTGCTTAAGTTGTTTATATTCATCCAAGGTTAAACCTGAGATCTTTAAAGCTTCTTCAGTGGTCAATTTCCTATCTACCTTTTCGAGCTTCGTTGTAACCTCGAAGAAGGGTTGTGGCAGTGCCTCTCCAAGCCTTATATTGTGGTTAGAAGCGAATCCTAACTCTTGGTTCTTTATCTTTCCCTGAGAGACTCTGTCCCACAATGAACCATATACATAATATCTTGTAACGCATTCTAGTGGTATAAGGTATCCAACAGTACTCGTACTCAATAAACTATAATCATTTATCACTTTGACTCTCTTGACACGCATTTGATTTGGAGGTTTAAAGCCGATGTAATGGGTTAAAATCCCAAGGTCTTTTACAACTTCAAACCAGTAAGCGCTGGTACGTGCAAGGGTCTCACCTTTCTTTGGGATCTCACTCGGGATTATCTTATCGAAGACTGAAATCCTGTTTGAGAATACGAACTCAAGCTCTTTAGTATTTAATTCATAAACATCTTTCACTTTCCCAGATTTGATTAGATGCATAATTTATCCCTCTATACGCTTCTAAGACTTTTATCATCTTCCTCAACTTTAGACTTCATGTTTTTATGGTAATTTATAATCCTTTTACTTAACTCAGGATTTGCTAAAGCAAGGATCTTTACTGCTGCAAATGCTGCGTTTTCAGGCTCAAGAATTACTAAGGGGGAAACACCACTAGGCATTCTTAAGGAGGAG
>JAKLZD010000096.1 GCA_024256245.1 Candidatus Methylarchaceae archaeon HK01M | reverse complement strand
CCTAGCCCTGACAAAGTTATAGAGAAGAAGGATACGGTAAAGCATCCATTCATTGGATTCTGACCTTTTATAATATATAACACTCCATTTCACCAGAGACTTGGTGCGAGAAAGAAATTCACTATGATATTGTATATACCGATTATTGCCACAACCAAGACTGCGACTCTCAGCGTGGCCGCGTTCATTCTTGGATAATATAACGTGAGTATTTACAAGCATATAGGTGTCATCATGACCAAGGTCAGTCCAGCCTAGTTTGTCAGCAGTTTGACTGGGTTGAAATCCTGTACTGTCACAACGCATGAAATGATTCACGGATACCAGAAAGACAAGAATGCCGCTGATATCACCCAGTACTTCCATGATGGCTTTTTCTGTTGTGCGAAATCATTCTTCTGAATGCTTGCTTCGCCTATAGGCATAAACATGATATTAGTAATACCATGTACCAATAATATTGATTTTAAATCAACCGAGATTATGGCAAGCCAAATAGAGGCATAAGAATTTGTAAATGAGATCTTAGGAATGAGCAAAATCACATATAAGTTTCAAATAACCGTTCCTAAAGGGGTAAGAGATAAATTCCAATTTGAGAAGGGAGATAAGTTAGCTCTTATCTTATAATAACGTAGGAAAATAATTTTATAAAAAATATGGCGGAATGACGTTATATGCCTCCCGCCAGGTCTCTTCTACATCTCTCAAGTATGCTTCTCATCAGAAGCTTACTCAGATTCTTCTTCCTTTTCTACGGCTTCGACTATCTGGCCGTTGGCATATCTGTTTCCGATCTGGACGATCTTAATCCTTGCTTGCTGTCCAGCTTTGGCTCGGGGGACGAAGATAACAAATCCTTCAACTCTAGCTATTCCGTCGCCACGTCTGCTGATTTCTGTAATAGTGACATCGTATTCCTTGCCCATTTCGACGGGTTTAGATCTGAAGGACTTAGATCCTCCGAAACTGCCACGTCCATAGCCACTTCCGCGTCCGTAACTCGTATCTTATCACCTCTCGCGTTTAGTTACGCTAAGTGATGGTTGGAACACTCACATATATATCTATGTCCTCATAGGTTCCGAAATTAAGTCAATACCAAATCAGTTTTTATCTTGCCCTGCAACCTTCCTAGCCTCCTTCTCTTTTCACCAACTATAATCATTTAGATAATAGGTCATATTACCATTATAGTATTCGCACCTAATTAGTGTGGAACTGGTCCATCAAACGTTTGTTATCATCTTTTCTTGAGAATACTTTATTTGTGTAGTTTGGCAGTATCAACCCTCATTAATAACAAATCCTACAATGTAATCTAAGTATCAAATTTTGATAAAAGATTTGAGAAACAAGATTTAGCTTTAAAAAAGGGGGGGAAGACTGACAGAACCATCAGTCAACTGTTCAACTTTTATAGTGCAGCTTTTTCCAGTTTTTCGACGAACTCGGGGAACATTTTGCTTAATGGATGTTCTTTATTTAATGGCATTTTGTATTCAAAGTTAGATACAGTAGCAGCCATGGCGTCTATTACAGCACACGCAGGTATTACCCAAGGGGCCGATTCTATTATCCCATACAGCAGAAAATCTGCTCCAAAGCCGAGGGATACAGCTTGAACACTTGCCTCACAAGCCTTGAAGACATCTAGGCCCCACTTCTCCTTCGGCATCTTCCAAGTCGTGGTAGCGTTCCCTGGAGCTCCGCCTGCTGGCAATCCTAATTCATCCTTTACTACGCTAACAGCCCTGCAACCCATCCCTATGCTTGGAATGTAAGTAAAAAGAGTTACATCTATCAATGGCATCGTAACGCCAGCATCTTCTTCAGCAACCTTCAATAGACCTTTTTGACTAGGATCGCCCTTTAGAATGGAGACCACGCCATTCGAACTTCGATCCTTGACATTATAAGCCAATATTATAGATGATTTGATCTTGGCTGCTTTTATTGCATCCATCTCTTCCTTCTTTGGGGGTGGTAAAGGCATTATGCTATTGTACACGATCCTGTTGGATAATCCAGCTTCAGATATGTATTTGAGGCCTGCAAGTTTTATGTCGAGCTTCCAAGCATCGAATAGCATAGGTACATCCGTAACACTCGCAACGAAGTCCAGGTACTTTGGAATCTGCTCAACAGATGTAGCTACAACATCCAGCATAGATTGTAGACCCGTCTCATCGCAGAGTGTATCTTGTTTATTTATGAGGGCCTCTGCTGCTTTTTTATCGAAATCGCCTGTCTTTTCATCCTTTACGATTTTGTGCTTCTCATAGAAGATTGTCCCTATAAGTACCTTAGGGTTCTCTCCTGGCTGTCCTCCAATCTTAACATTCCCTATCTTGAAGACTTTTTGTGGAGATTTGAACTTCAGCATCAATATCGCCTTATTCAGACTGAGTGAAGTTTAGTGATAAATTAAACTTTTCGGAAAGATCTGAACATGAAGTCTATAGACAGATTGAAGTTCTTAAGAAAAGCAATATAACTGGATGATATAAAGATAATTCGTGATGGAAATCTTTAGCTTCGATCCATACCTATTCTTACAAGCATTTTTTCTACTCTTTTCCATCCTCAATGCGGTGGGCAATGCCCCCATCTTCCTCTCTTTAACAGCAGATATGGCCGATAAAAGACAGAAGATAATAACCGAATCTATATTTATTGCATTTGTAATACTTATCGTCTTTGCTTACCTAGGCTGGTTTATCTTTCAACTTTTAGGGACTACAATCGACGATTTTAAGATAGCAGGTGGGATAATACTGTTTATTATCGCATACGATTACTTAAGAGGGGAAGCATCAAAGGTCAAAAGAGTTGATGCAAGAGAAATAGCAGCCTTCCCCCTCGCAACCCCCCTCCTTGCAGGACCCGGTGCAATATCGACGGTTATGATCTTGATGAACCCTCCTTATGGTCCTCTAATCACGTCTGCTGTAATTATATCCAACTGCTTACTTGCATGGATAATCCTCAGGCAGGGCAAGATCGTTCAGCGTATACTTGGTAAAAATGGCACGAGGGTCTTCACAAGGATAATGGGTCTGCTCATAGCTGCTATAGCCATAACTTTTGTGAGGGAGGGCATAATGGCCATTATCGGTTAAGGATTATATAATATACCCCTAGTAAAGTTGATTTTAGAATTGAATCATTTCACTCCACGTATTTGGCTATGAGTTTCTCAAGACCCTTCTCTCCAACTGCACCTACTACAGTATCACTGGGCTTCCCATCCACAAATACCATAAAAGTAGGTATCGAGAAGACTTGATATCTCGCAGCTACGTCTCTGTTATCGTCTACGTTCAATCTACCGAAGACCATCTTCTCACCGTATTTATTTGCTAACTTCTCAAAGACAGGGGCCATGTACAAGCATGGACTACACCATCCCGCCCAGAAGTCCACTATCACAGGCTTACCCGAGTTCATCACCCCATTGAAATTATCTGATGTAAGGTTCAAAGGCTGCGTAGTTTCCACCTTATCACTTCTCTCCTTCATAGACCTTGCCTTCTTATCTAGGATTTTTTTAAGATCTGGATCGACCATGACAAAGGCCCAATAATGGCATCATTATTTAAGGGTTACAAATCCAATAGGAAGCGGAGGGCAACCCATTCTGAATCCTGCTTTATATCCATCTGATGATACGTTACAGCTTTGACTTCAGTTTTAGGCTTATGCTTGCTGAGATTCAGCTTCTCGCCCTTTACTACTGCTTCCAGCTCATAACCACCTTCCTTCTCATCTATCTTTACCTTAAAGGATGAGTAAACCTTATCCTCCGATGTAACTCTGATAAGCAATTCCTCCAACCAGTTATATAGAAGGTTCTTCAAATCCCAACCATCGACTTTTATGAACTCTTCGATCGTTTCATCGACTTCATCTATATCGATCATGGTATCGACCAAGGCCGTACCAGCGCTTTCGAAAGCTTCCTCCAAAGTACTCCCATAAGCCTCTATGAATTCGTCGCCTGTATGCTCAAGAAAAATGTAACTCTTTTTAATCGACAAGATTCGTCGACTATAAATATCATATTGAAATCTTAAAGGTTTATGTATTTGTCTAAAGTAAGGCTCGCCAACCACTTGTTGAGATTACTTAAGTAATTTTTTGTTTTAGTTCCTTTCAGATGAATGTTTCCCTCTTTTTTCTTGGCTCTTTTAACTAGCCTTTCCACAACCCTATAGCTAAACCTATGAGAAACGCAATTGAGGAGTATGGCAACAGATTGAGTAAGCTCCCCACTTCCCATATCTTTGGCAAGTATTCTACAGCTTTTTGCAAAATTTCCTGTATGCTTGGTAGCGCAATGTATCCTACTGCTCCTAAGATCAGGATCAAGGCTATTACTACTATGGCTAGCTTGATCGTATGTTTTATGATTATCCCTATCAAGAGCCCTATTATGAGAGGGACAATGATTGGAACGATCCATTCCATGTGTGGTCAGAATTAATAGGCTTCTATTTTACTTTGTCGGTAGAGATAGAATTACCTTTTTGTATTACTTTTTTCAGGATAGGCCTCGATCATCCGAGGGTCACAATGCAGTCAATTCTTGAAGAGACTAAAATCAAATCAAAATCTGAATTGGCGTTTGGATACTCTAATGTAGTAATTTTATTCTTGGCTCTGACGATCCTCTTCTTGATCTTAGCTTGTAACATAAGGGGAGGATATAGTCACATCATAGTTCTCCTAAACTGGGATTCCTTATCGCTATGATATCAAGTTTCTGTTAATCTCATTTTGGGTAACTTAAGATATCTGGCTCCCTGCCCCCACCTGCTTATCTGGGCAAAGGATTGAGATGTTGGAGCCATCCAACGCAGCCAATATCATGACTTCAGATTTAAGTCCAAAAATCTTCCTTGGCTTGAGGTTGGTCACTAAAGCTACAAGCTTGGACTTTAGTTGTTCCGGTTCGTATTCGTCCCCTATGGCAGCTATAGATTGCTTCACAGCTCCTCCTATATCGATAATCAACTTCATAAGGTTCTTCGAACCAACTACCTTTTGTGCATCTATTATCTTGCCCACCCTAATATCTATCTTGGAAAATTCTTCAAAGGAGACTTCTTTTGAAATGTTTATCCCTCCTTCTCTCTGATTTCCTTCAACTTCTTTATAATTTCTTTCTTTTTTATCTTCATAAATAAGGGATGGAATTTTCCAATCTTCAAAGGGTAATCGAAGTCCGCCTTCGCTTCTGACCAATCAGCATCTTCTAATTTACTATTCAGCCCAAGAAAAGTCCATATCTTCTCAGCAGTGCTGGGGATTATCGGATAGAGCTCTACTGCCAAGGCCTTGGATATCCTTGCTATTACGTAAAGTGATTCATAGGCTTTCTCTGGGTCGAATTTAAAGGTCTTCCAAGGCTCTGTTGCATTGAGGTATGCGTTACCCTCCTCGGCCTGATCTAGAGTTAGCTTCACAGCCCTTTGAATCCTAAATTTTTCATATAATTCACCGACCTTATCATGCCTTACGCTTATCTGCTGTACCATACCTTCTCCCTGCTGGCTGAGTTTCGGTCTTTCAGTGATCTTACCACCCATGAATCTCTTTATGGCTGAGAGAGTTCTATTGACGAAGTTTCCTATCTTATCGTTGAGCTCGCTATTCACCTTCTCTTCTAATGTCTCATAAGTGAAGTTTACATCTCCACTCTCAGGCCTTATCGAGAGTAGGGAGTACCTCCAATAATCGACTGGTAAGATTTCAAGGGCCTCATCTATCCATATGCCTATCCTTCTACTTTTTGAGAACTTCTTTCCATTAAACAAGAGGAACTCTGTTGCGCTGACTACAGTTGGCAGAGTGTAATCCTTCTTCGATGCAAGGATGAGACTTGGGAAGATTATTGTATGAAAGGGTATGTTATCCTTGCCTATGAAGAATGATGACTTTGTAGCTGGATCGAGCCAATATTCTTGCCACTTATCCTTTTCCCCCTTATTCTCAAAGTACTCTATGACTGCTGAAACATAACCAAGAACAGCCTCCATCCAGACGTAAATCGTCTTTCCTTTAGCACCTGGGAACGGAGCAGGTATCCCCCATTGAGTATCTCTTGTAAGAGAGCGGGGCTTCAACCCCTCCTCGATCAGACTTAAACTAAAACTTGCAGCATTTTCAGACAGTTCCTTATTGTTCAATATATACTGCTTTACCCTCTTATTGAGCTTGGGCAGATCGAAGTACCACTGCTTTGTCATTCGGATCTCTGTGGGGCCGTTGCAGATGGCGCAGTGGGCATCTATCAACTTCACAGCATCTAGAGGCTTGCCACAACTATCACATTGATCGCCTCTTGCGTTAGTAGCTCCACAGTTCGGGCAAATTCCTTCCACAAATCTATCTGGTAGAATCTTGTCGTCCTTGGGGCAGTAATGCATGGGCTCCTCTTCTTCAAAAATGAATCCATTTTCGTATATCTCCTTAAAGTGATTTATCACGAAATTTACGTGTACTGGACTCTCTGTCCTTGTGTAATTGTCATAGGATATGTTCCACTCTTCGAAGAGCCTATTTATGCGTAAATGGTTGGCGTCCGCAAACTCCTTCACTGGAACTTTATGCCTTATTGCCTCTATCTCTACTGGCGTCCCATGCTCATCAGAGCCAGAGACGAAGATTACAGAATGCCCCTTCATTCTGAAATAGCGTGCCATTACATCTGCAGATAGTACCGATCCTATTAGATTGCCAAGATGTGGTATGTCAGAAGAATAAGGCCAAGCAGAGGTTACTATCCATTTAGTCAAGATTTCGCCACTAACCTTTATAATGATTCAAAGAAAAGTGTTCATAAATACCCTATTTTTACGGTATCCTGAAGATGCTCATAAAAGGAGATGGGAAAATCATTCATACTTTCCATTCACTTGCATACCTTCTTTGCTCCTCGGTAATTTCGTCTACTTTTATGCCCATGGCCTCCAACGCATTTTTAGCTACTTGCTTATCTATGCTCTCAGGCACATCATAAACCTTTTTTTCTAGACTTGAATGATTTTCAGATATGTTAACCACTGATAGGAGTTGATTAGAAAATGACATCATCATAACCTCTGGGGGGTGACCTTCAGCAGCAACCAGGTTCACTATCCTGCCATCCCCTATCAAGTAAAGCCTTTTCCCGTTTTTTAGAAGGTATTCGTCTACGAAACACCTAACAGACTTCTTCGAGATGCTATTTTGCTTCAGATAATTTACATCTATCTCCACGTTGAAGTGCCCAGCATTTGCAAGTATCACTCCATCCTTCATCTTTTCCAAGTGCTCTCCTCTTATTACGTTAATCTGCCCTGTAGCAGTTATGAATACATCTCCCAACTCCGCTACATTTCCCATAAGCATGACTTCATAACCATCCATATGGGCTTCAAGTGCTTTTAGGGGGTCGACTTCTGTCACTATCACATGAGCATCAAGGCCTCTAGCCCTCTTCGCTATCCCCTTTCCAACCCATCCATACCCTGCTACAACGACTTTCTTGCCAGCTATCAACAAGCTCGTAGCCCTTAGCAGTCCGTCGAACGTGCTCTGGCCCGTGCCATAACGATTGTCGAAGAGGAATTTTGTGTATGCATTGTTCACGGCTATGACCGGGTAGCGGAGTTTTCCAGCTTTCGATAATGCTCTTAACCTTGTGACTCCTGTGGTCGTCTCCTCAGTCCCGCCCATAACCTTATGATCTGAAAACTCCTTTTCTTCATGGAAAGTGACATGAGCATCACTACCATCATCCATTATTATATCAGGCTTCGCTCTAAGGATGCTCTCTATGGAACTAAAATATTCTTCTTGATTTTCTCCTCTCCATGCAAAAACATTTACGCCTTGAGATGATAAGTAGGCGGCTATATCGTCTTGTGTGGTCAATGGGTTGGCTGCGCTTAAGTAGACATCTGCACCCAGTCTCTTAAGCCCCATGGCCAGGACAGAAGTCTCCTTCGTTACATGTAAGCACATGGCCACCTTTCTCCCTCTTAGGGGCATCTCATCACCAAAACTCTCTATGGTCTTCACTAAAGCGGGCATGTTCTTATATGCCCATGAATAAGACCTCTCTCCTTCAGAGGCTAAAGAAGGGTCTGCTATCTTGCCTTTCAATCTTCTTTCCCTACTTCTATCTTAATCGTCTTAATTTCAACCTTTCTATCTTCTTTATCTAATCTAATTAATCATGATGATTAGATTATAAGATAGCATTCCTTAAGGCATCCTTGCAATCACAGCTTCTCTCTCTTGGGATTTTAGGTATCATAACTTCTAAGAGCTTCCGAGTCTTTTCAACGTTCTCCTTTAATGTCTTTACGATTTCATCGACACTTACAAGCCCGTCTTTCCACACATCATAATCCGATATCGTCGCAATGGGTAAATAGCAGATTTCAGCCTCTCTAGCAAGGACACACTCAGGAACCATGGTCATGTTGATAATATCTGCCCCCCAACTCCTATAGAGCTGAGATTCAGCCTTCGTTGAGAATCTTGGCCCTTGGATTACTACACAAGTGCCTCCTTTATGAACGGGCAAATTCAGCTCTTTTCCGGTATTGAAAGCGATTTCAGACAGCTCTTGACAGAAGGGGTTTGCAATAGATATGTGACAGATTTGGCCGCCGTCGTAGAAGGAGCTTGCCCTGCCTGAGGTTCTATCTATGAATTGATCGGGTATGACTATGTCTCCAGGCCTCAGCTCTTCTCTTAAGCTTCCAACAGCAGCTGGAGCTATTATCCTAGTTGCTTCAAGTTGCTTCAAAGACCAGATATTTGCTCTGTAGTTTATACCATGTGGGGGTATCTGATGACCTTCACCATGCCTTTGTATGAATGCTATCTTCTTACCCTTAAAATGCCCTATCGTTATAAAGTCGGATGGTCTGCCGTAAGGTGTGTAGACCTTCATCTCCTTAGAATCCTCCATCAATCTTGGGTCGTAAAAGCCGGTGCCGCCTATTACGGCTATATCTACTCTTCTGCGCTCCAACTTCTTCATATCTTAAATAAGAGATATTTAAATTCCTTTTTAGGTATCTGAGAGCAAAAATTGAATGTTTTAAACTTAATAACCGTGGAAGTAAGGACTAATGAAGCTGGTAACAGTTATCAAGGGGAACTTACAAATTTGGTAGGTGACCAGTATAGACATTCACGTAGAAGAAGCAATTAAACATGGGAAGCTTTTAGGTGCAAATAAAGACTGTAGCTACTATCCATGCCATTTTGATGGGCAGGACTGTACATGGTGTTTTTGTCCCTTTTTTCCTTGCCAAGATAACATGACTGAAGGAGGCCTCACCATTGGAAGGCTCAGTGGTGGGCTTGTATGGAGTTGTGAAGGTTGTCAGTGGATACACAGACCCGAGGTTGCTTCGCTGGTTTTGCAAAAGATATTAGAGCTTATAAAAAGGAACGAGCCGCCAATACATAAAATACTTCTTAGAGTAAGGGAAGAGGTTTTAGAGGCCTTTCCCCCTTAGATGTTTAGGGTTTTAACAGCTTCCTTAGAATAGAGAGGATATTAAAAAATCACATTCAAAGGCTTTATATCCTTTCCATTAAAATCTTAATTGTTTCAATCGGACATGAATAAAGAAAAATCCTATTTTGAGATTGTAGACTGGGATACATTACAAGGTCTTGTGAAGGTCGTAGCGAAGAAGATCGAAGATTCAGGGTATAAGCCCGATATCATAATCGGGTTGGCGAAGGGAGGTTGGGCGATTGCTAGATTGCTCTGTGATTATATCGGCATCAAAGATTTTGCAAGCTTAGATTTAAAGTGTTGTGGGGAGCCAAAAGGCTCTTATGAAAAAGCGAATTTACACAACTTTATGGATCTGTCAAAGAGAAGAGTGCTTATGGTTAACGATTCGGATAAAGATGGAGATATGGGGATGGCTCTTGATTTTTTAAAGCAATTAAAACCAAGGGAGGCTAGAACCTTAAATCTAATATATATTGGGGGCTCGAAGTTTAAACCAGATTACCATGCTAAGGAGACATTAAGAAGAAAGGTCATATTCCCTTGGAACTTCATGGAGAATATGAGAAATATAATCCTTACGACTTTTGATGACTATGAGGTAGATGTTCAAAAGGTGAAATCTAAATTAAAGCGGGAGTTTGATATCAATATTAAAGACGATGTCCTTAAGGAAGTTTTAGTAGAGCTGAGAAGAGGGGCCCTTATTAAGAATTAAGAGTGCCTCGAACTTTGGTTATCGATCTACAAACCTCTCCCTAAATTTACTCTACTTAAGCTCTATCAGGTTTAGGTACATACTCTTAATAATGTTTTGAAGAATAACTCCAGACAACTACAGCTACAACGGTTACTATAGAGCCAACTACCCCGGCTACGATAGCACTTAAGAGATAACCCTCTACGTTAAGCAGAGTAGGATATATCTGTATCAATACTTCCTTGAGAGCATCAAGGGCTAGGAATCCGATGAAGCCTATTACGAACCCGACCAATCCTAATCCCAATATTGCAGTAATTCTACGCATAGTTTATCGCTATGAGTTCATATCCGCGCTATATATGACAAAAGGAGAAAGATGGTTTACTTTGGTGAGAAAAAAAATTGATAGTAGGATTACCCTGAAGATGCAAAACTCATATATCTCTCAACTTAAACCATATTGTTGGTGAACATTTGAGTTTATCATATAGTGACCTATTAAAGAGGCTGAAGAACAACCAGACTATTACGCCGAAGGCTAAGGCTGCAAGGCTTGAGCTTCCTAAACCAGATGTTATCTGGGTCGGTCGTAAGACTTTCTTCAGGAACTTTATGTATTTCTCTAGAATTATAAGGCGAGAACCAAATCACCTTTTAATGTTCTTAGCCAAAGAGTTGGCCACAGCTGCTTCTTTGGATGGGGAGAGGGCCATCTTCATTGGAAGGAAAGAGAAACAGTCCTTCTCCGTCTTGATCGATCGCTACATGAAATACTTCGTAAATTGCGCTATATGTGGGAGTTCGGATACACATCTTGAGAAATCCAGAAGGCTGAGGTTTTTGGTCTGTGAGGTATGTGGTGCAAGGTCTTCGGTTAGATCTAAGTGAGGGAGTTGAAGAAAAGCGAAAAGTGTTGCGTAGCAAGAGTTATCAACTGGCAAGGAATGAGCTTGGTGAACGTCTGTGATAAAGAGCTCATAGGAAAGACCATCAGAGATGGGAAGGTTGAGATATGTATCTCACCAGATTATTTTAAAGGAGAGTTCGTAAGCATAGAAGAGGCTCTTCTACTGATAAAGTCATCGTCTGTAGCGAACTTGGCAGGAGAGAAGATCGTTATTGAAGTCGTAAAGGCCAAACTAGCGTCAGAGGACGCGGTCAAGAAGGTCGGGAAAACACCTTTCTTGATGATCTTCAAATTCTTAAGACCATAGTGTGATGACGGTTGGGAAGACGAAGCAATAAACGGTAGTTTTGTTCCTATCTGCTATGTATAGAACTCTTCTGATTAAATTAACTTTTTAGAGTTTCCATGAAACCCAAAAAACGACATGTGTTCTCCCAATACCTGTTGCCATATTGAGAAGAATTCTTTTCTGTCCTT
>JAKLZD010000120.1 GCA_024256245.1 Candidatus Methylarchaceae archaeon HK01M | reverse complement strand
GCCTTTAGACGAGAACATTGATTGAATTAGAGGGATTATAGCATTGATCTTTAAACCGAAAAGTGTGGAGGATGACACTTGGATCAAATTATTGGACAAGCTGGATGAAATTTCAAGCCATGAATATGTCGACCATGACATCTGCCTTATAGGTAGCTATGCTAGAGGCGACGCCTCTAGCATAAGTGATATAGATCTGGTTCTTTTTTCGGAGGGAGAGCCTAATCTTAAGAAAACCGAACTTTTCTATATCGATCATAAAATCACATCGATATTTTCTGTTAATATTGATAGTCTTTTACAGACTGAATCACTTGATTTCTATAATGTAAACAATCCCTTTGAAGCTGAACTAGTTTACGGAAATGGAAAAGTGCTCAATGCGTTTAGAAATGGATTATATGGAAAGATGATAGATTTAGATGAAACAAAGAAAATTGTTGGTCAAACTTTATCGAGGAGGCTTAGGTCCGCTTTAAGAGATACAATAAGAGACTACGGTGAAGGAATTCGAAATATGAGAGGATGCCTTGCGAAGTTGAAATTGTACCTTAAACTTCATAGAAATAAGACTGATCCGTGGTCAATGATACCTTACCTCTATAAGCCTGAAGACGAGCTTGAAAAGCTAATCGATCGATTGTACTATTCCCTGAACTACGAAGAACTTTCATCGAAGTTGGCGGAGCTTGATTTACAGGATTTAATGGGAAAGGCTTTCAAAAAACAGCTTAAAACAATGGGAGATGTTGTTAAAAAAATGAAAAGGGAGATTGAATTTGCTGGCAAATATATTGAAAATTATTTGAGCCTATATCTGGTAGTTGAAGAAAAAGTCAGATCCTTATTGTGGGAAGAACTGCCTGAAAGATGGAGGATAAATGAACTAAACAATGGAGTAAATCATTCTAAAACTAAAATAATATGCAAAGATGAGATGGTTTGGTGGCGAGTTTCAATGGGCGAGGGCGATCACCTTAAGCTTGAAAATTTTGAGAAGGTTCAATTCTGACTCACAAAATAATGTATGATTAAGTGAAAAGAAGTGACGTAGTATAAGAGTACTCTGGATTGAAGTTATTTTACGAATAAAAGAATTCAATATAAAATATACCTAAGCTAAGCAAGATAAGTTTGCATACAAATCTTCCATATATCGTAAACTTTCAATCTCCTTTTCTCCCCGTCATCTCGATGATGTCAATCCATCCCACATACATGTCAATTTCAGCCCTTTTTGTCTCCTGACCTCCCATCTCTAGGTGCATAGCTGCCATCTTTGATGGGGGCCACTCTGATTCAAGTACCTTCTGAAATACATTCCTTATGGTTTCAGTATCGTTTGCGACTGTGACTTTGCCGTATACAATGACACTTTTCCAAGAGCCATCTTCTCTTAGTAAATCGACTTCGAAACAGACTTGGGGATTTTTCTTGATATATTGTATTTTTTTACCGTTAGGGGAATGAAAATATATCTTCCCTTCGTCGTACCAATATGATACAGGAACTACGTAAGGATTATTGTTATCCGATAAACCTAGTCGCCCTACTTTGGACGTTGAAAGTAATTCATCCATTTCGTTCTTGCTTAATATTCTTGGTTTACGATGATATTTGATTATAGACTCCATTTGATCTTTAGTTAACTTTTTCATATTTGATATGAAATTTAAAGTATTATTTAAAATGAGGGATCATGATAAGCGATCTTGAAAGACAAAAGACCTAAGGTGATTGAAGATATGAAAGCCACATAAATTAGAAATAAACCATTAAATCCCTTAAAAATAACTTATTTAATATCGATGGTGAGACCTATTTTGAAGTTTGAGACGAATGTAAAGGAAATAATATTGAGAACACATGATGTAAAAAGTTTCAGATTCCCTAGACCTGAATCTTTCAACTATAAGCCTGGACAATTCATGTTCTTAACTATAAAAATTGGAGAAGAGGAAGAGAGGAAGCATTTTACAATTTCAAGCAGTCCAACTGAAAAGGATTTCATAGAATTTACCAAGAAGCTCACTGGACACAGTTTTTCAGATGCCCTAGACGCCTTAAAAGTAGGCGATTGGGTGGAAATAGAAGCTCCCTACGGTAACTTCACTTTTGAAGGAGAATTTACAAAGATCGGTATGATTTCAGGGGGCATCGGAATAACACCATTTAGGAGTATCTGTAAATATTGCACGGACAAGCTCTTAGAAACTAAGATTACGCTCCTCTATGGAAATCATACCGAAAAAGACATAATCTTTAGGAAAGAGTTTGAGGAGATGCAAGAGCAAAATAAGAACCTAAAAGTTGTGTTTACAGTTAGTGAGGTCTGTGAGAGTTGGACTGGCTACACGGGAAGAATAGATATAGGGATGATAAAGAATGAAGTGCCAGACTACAGGGAGAGGGTATTCTATATCTGTGGACCCCTAATAATGATTAAAGCCATAGAGAACCTACTAGAAGGCCTTGATGTACCTAGAGGGAATATCAGAAAAGAGATCTTTCCAGGCTATTGACAAGTTGAATCTCTGACAATTTATTTATTTTATGCCAAACATAAGCTCGATGGCTTTCTGAATTTATTTGATACTTTTTACCATGTAAGGTCCTTCCGATCTATAACCGAGCCTTCTGTAGTATTCTTTTGTTCCTATGGCGCTCATCACGACCATAGTCCTTACACCGAACTCTTCTTCAGCTATTCTCTCCGCCTCCCTCATCAACATGGCTCCAAAACCTTTGTGTTGGTAATCGTAGCCACTTCTCTCTCCTATTGGTATCATCTTTCCGTAAACATGTAACTCCCTTACCAGGCACGATCTTCTAGTAATCTCCTCTCGATGTGCCCTTTCAGAAGGATACCTTAACCTTAGGAATCCAATCAAAGCATCATTCATGACATCCTCATAAGATATGAAAACTTCTACGCCCTTAGATGCCTTGTAATCTTGCCTCAAAAATCTTATTTTCTCTGGCTTGACATCAATTCCATACTTCAATCTTTTGATTCCTACTTCGCGGCACCTTATACATCGGCACTTATGCCCCATTCTCGATAGCTCTTCTTGAACCAACTCCCTAAGATTGCTCTTCTTGACCCCTGCTACTATCAGCCTTGCCGGTATGTCCCTTTGAACCCTCATTATCCTGAGCCACTTCGGTACTATGGACTTGACTTTTGCCAAGAGCTTTATCGTCGTCTCTTCATCGTAAGGCTGATAATTCCCATCTAAGTACCAATTGTAGAGCTCAGAAGATTCTACCACCAAAGTTGGATATATCTTTAGCATGTCTGGCTTGAAATCGGGATCGTTAAATAGACGGTAAAAGGAATCGTAATCCTTGTCAGGATCGGAGCCTGGCAGCCCTGGCATCATATGCGCGACTACTTTAAGGGCAGAATCCTTGGCAGTTCTAAAGGCCTCTATTACGTCCATTACACTATGCCCCCTTTTGACGATTTTGTAAATTTCGTCGTCGAGGTTCTGAACCCCTATCTCTACCCTAGTGACACCGTACTCGAGCATGAGATCGACGTGTTCCTCCTTGCAGAAGTCTGGCCTTGTCTCTATGGTCAGGCCCACGTTCCTTGTCTTTTCATACTCCGCCCTTCTCTTCGCCTCTTCGAGATTTT
>JAKLZD010000111.1 GCA_024256245.1 Candidatus Methylarchaceae archaeon HK01M | reverse complement strand
GTTCTTCTACTCCTATCATCCCATACAGGAACATTCCTCTGAATGAATCCCAGACCTATCAGATCTCTAAGTATGGTCATGTAGAAGTTCCTTCTGCTGTAATTGAAGGGGACTCCTTTGTTGGTGAACTTACTATCTTGAAGGGCATATGCGAAGTTGCTTACAGCGTTCTTAGTCGCCTTTCCGCCCCTCTCCTTAAGCCAGTCTAGGAATATCCTTGCAGCTATCCTCGTCTTTTTATTTGGAAAGATTATCTCCAAGACATCCCTTGCTGAGAGGACCCCTTCTTCAGAAAGATCTAACTTCATGGATATAGACTTCCTACCGAATAGATTTAAAATCGAATATAAATGCCTCACTTATCCAGCCCAAATTCATCGTGGATGGCTCTTGCCACCTCTTCGCCATCACTTTCCTTCACAACGAAGGAGATATTCACCTCAGAAGATCCTTGTGAGATCATTATCAGGTTTACCCCTATGCGTGATACAGCGCCGAAGACCCTGCTCGCAACTCCCGGCGTGCCTTTCATACCCGCTCCTACGATGGCTACTATGCAGACTTTCTCTTCAGCTGTAACTTCACGTATAGTCCCTTGACCTAGTAGCGCTATCTCTAATTCGCTAATGGCCTTCTCTAGTTGACTCCTTTTTATGATGAAGGAGATATTGGCTTCAGAAGCACTCTGAGAGATCATAAGGATGTTTACATTATTCTTCCCTAGAATATCGAAGATCTTTGCAGCAGTGCCCGGCGATCCTACCATCCCAGCTCCGCTGATATTTATCAATGAGACATCTTTTATGAGGCTGACTGCCTTGACGATCTCTCCTCCCTTTATCTTAAGTTCGTTTACTATAGATGTCCCAAGATTCTTTGGGTTGAAAGTATTTTTGATCCTTACACGAATCCCTTCTATCATGGCTGGTTCTAGGGCTCTAGGATGAAGACCTTTTGCACCGAAGACAGCCATCTCTGTGGCTTCTTGAAATGATAGATCGGATATGGTCTTCGCCGATGGCACGATCTTAGGATTAGCTGTCATTATCCCATCGACGTCTGTCCAGATCCAGATTTCATCAACGCCCAAGGCAGCTCCTATAATTGTGGCTGAGTAGTCCGATCCACCTCTGCCCAAGGTAGTTATGAAACCCTCCTGATTAGAAGCTATGTAACCCGTTACTACAGGTATTACGCCTCTATCTAGCATAGGCTCTAGTTTCTGCCTTACTTGATGTTTTGTAATGTTGATCAAGGGTCTAGCCTCCCCATAATTAGAGTCTGTTACTATTCCAACTTCTTTCCCCGATAAGCAGAAAGCATCGAGCCCTATATCATGAAGAGCTCCCCACAATATAGGGGCAGATAATCTCTCACCAAAGGATAGAACATAGTCTAATGACTTGGGAGTAAGATCGCCAAGATAGGAGATACCCGTCAAGACCTTCTCGAGTTCTTCAACATTACTTTTTATGGTGCTTGCTAAATCCTCCTTTAAAGAACCGTTCTTGATGGCATCATCAACGATATCAAGATGCCTCTCTTTTATCTTATGAATGAAATCATGAACATAATTGAGGTTGCCCTTCTTTGCCTTATAAGAGAATTCAATTAACTGATCTGTTACACCAACCAAAGCTGAAACAATTACGACAATCCTATTCCCTTGGTTGAAGAAGTCTGAAATTATCTTGGCAACTCTTTTTATACAGTCGCCACCTGCAACTGAGGACCCCCCGAACTTCATGACTAGATTCATATCTTACCATAAACTGTGAACCAGCCTTGTTGATAAGTTTAGTGTATTCAGCTGAGACTCCTTCTATAGAGTCGTCAAAGATATATGACTGAATCGATTATAATCAAAGTATAAGATAAATAAATAAATAAAATTAAGTTAAGATCGACTTTAATTCGATGAGTCACATGGCAAGAACACTCTTTGTCGTACCAAAGATGTACACTCAAAAACAATTCAGGCTTATAGCTAAAGATCTTCCGCCAGACTTCGAAGAGAGACATGCCGAGTTTTGGAGCTACGTGAAGGAAAGAACGTTTAAGCTCACTGGAAGGATAAACAGAATTTATTTCGATTCGCTGACAGAATTTGGAGAAGAAGGTTTGAAGGATATTATGTCGGAGGACGAAGATGCAGGAGAAATCGTGAAGTCATTGATGCAATCGGGCACAATACTTCATTCGACTGAAGATAAAGTCTTGGTTGGGGAGACGAAATCCTGGTTGAGCATGATGGAGACCATGAATGATGAGACCATAGTTGATATGTTGCACAAGAACATGAAAGAGAGAGACGAATTTGTGTGCCACTCGATAGACTCGACTTTAAAAAAAGGAGAGATGGCAATCCTCTTCCTTTCCCCTGAAAGGAAGGTAGGTCTAAGCGAAGATATTAAAGTCGTAAGAGTATGCAGATTCGAGCCTTTAGACTATCTAAAAAGTTACTTGGTTCAAATTAACATCAGGTCTTTTTGAATACAAACCAAATAATAAAATAAACTGATAAGCTTAATGATCTTTTTGGATTCCTGAAAAACATAAGCCCCTTTTAGAACTTTATTTTATAATCAATATAGAATATTTTCAGTTCTTTCTAAAAATAAAAAGATAACAAAGCCGACCGCAGCATCCATTTTGAATCTGATTCTCTTGTTTGTTACTAATAGGACTATCGTATCATCAACCACTTCATAATATCATATTAAAAAAGGATCCTACATCATTTAAAAGAAGAAGAGGTAAAAAGATGTATCAACAAAGGATGGAAATTTGTATCCCGTCTGTCGAATGGGAAAGTGATCGTTAAGCTACTCTGATTCCTTTACCATCCAACTACTTAGTATAACTGTCGATCTTATTTTGTCCAGGCCTCTGATCTTCCGTATCGTCTCCTTTACCTTCTCCATAGATTGTGCATCTACCTTTACCATTATATCATAGAGGCCGTAAACGAAATAAGCTTCCTTTACATTCTCGATCTTCTCAAGCTCTTTTAATATCTCTACTTCTGCTCCAAGATCTATACTCATCAATATGAAGGTTACTGGCACATTATAAATTACTACGTTCTTCTTAATAAATTTACAAACACAAAGTAAGATCGATTCAACAATACCGCTCAAATGCTATTTTATCTTAAGCGTAAAAGTCTCATTGACTAGTTTTTTATAATCTTATGACCATAGAATGGGCAGAGTCTAAGTAGTATTGGTTCAGAAATCCTTTAATAACGAAAAAAGGTTTATGGACTTCGCCATCCACCCGCCCTAATAGGTCGGGGCGACCATTTTTTAGTTTGTATTAACACATGCCAAATCAACATTAGGGATACAAAATATATTCGTTAGGTTTATGAAGTTGTATCTTGTATATGAGAAAAGTACCTGTCATCTCTGCTCTATCTGGCTATAGACTCCCCTCAATAGATCTCCACGTGTAATTAATCCAAGCAACTTCCCATTTTTGTCGACGATAGGTATCCTGTTCACATCTTTTTTGAACATCAAGTCAGCCAGCTCTGTTAGACTGGTATCTGGGGATGCTGTAACAACTTTCTTTGTCATGATTTCTGAGACCTTTGTCTTCTCCATTAACCCTTTTGCTTGACTTAACTTCTCTATCCTGCTTTTCTTGACCGATTCTATGATGTCTAATTCGCTAACCACGCCTATCGGTCTATCTTCCAGATCGACAACAGGTGCACCACTTATATTCTTCTTGTAGAAGGTTTGTGCTACATAAGATATGTCGTCATGAGTATGGAAGGTAACTACTCGGTCTTTTTTGACCATGATATCCTCCGCCAAGGGCATACTAATTCTCCTCCACACTTTGAGAAAAGCTTTGTATGATGTCTGCACGAGTTATTATGCCCACAAGTTCCCCTTCTTCAGTAACAACTGGCACACGATTTACACCTTTTACGACCATAAGTTCGATCGATTTATCGATGCCTTCTTTCTCTGAAACAGTCAAAGGTTTTTTTGTCATTATATCTTCTACCTTTCCATCTTCGATTTCTTTCCAAAACTTCTCCTCTAGGTCGAGTTCTTTCATGGTCCGCCTAAACTCGATCGAAACAACCGGATAGATATGGAAGAATTGAAGGGTTTCAGTAAGCATCCCTTCTGTCCTTTCTTTGATGCCTGACTTCGACTTGATAAGCTCTATTATATCCCTTTCAGAGATTACACCGATTACCCTATTTTGATCATCGACAACAGGTGCGCCACTTATCCCCAATTTAGCAAAGGTCTCGGCAACCTTGGAGAGCTTGTCACTTGGCCTAAAACTTATCACCTTAACGGTCATCAAGTCTTTTACTAATTTCAAGGTCTACTCTTATTCAGATTACAAAACCTCTGTGATAAACGTTACTACTTTCATTTCTGCCGACTCTTAGTGGTTATACGATCTTTTGGATGCTGACCAAGAGGCTGATCACCGAGTTATATTTTTTGAAGTTTAATCATCACTTTTATGGATGAGTAGAATGCATAAGAGTTTGGATGCCAAGATAATCAAATCTAATGTAACTTATCTTTCAGGTTATCTTAAAGCACTGGAGGATAAAGATTATATTAAGTTGGAGGAATGGACCCACTAAGGTATACCTTAAATGAAATGTAGAGGGTGATTAGATGGCTCAATGCGCTTTATCTCCCAAAAAAGTGCTGGTTATTGGATTAGATGGTGCAACTTTTTATTTGCTGCTTCCTTTGTTGCAAAAAGGAGAACTTCCATTTTTTTCCAACTTCCTAAAAGATGGGGTTTATACTACCTTACAATCCACAATTCCCATGTTTACACCAACAGCTTGGTCCTCCTTTATGACTGGTAAAAATCCTGGAAAACATGGAGTTATCGGATTTTTTGCGCGTGAGAGTAACAGCTATAATACCATCACCTCAACTAGTAGAAGGAGAGGAGAAGACATCTGGACGATTTTAAGTAAGAACGGAAAGAAGGTTGTAGTGATAAACGTTCCTTTTACGTATCCTCCAAAGGAAGTAAATGGATGCATGATAAGTGGTTCAGAAACCAAGTCAGAAGATTTCGTATACCCATCCTCCCTTAAAAGGGAAATAGAGAGTATTGTTGGAAAATATCCTCTACATTCCACTTATGCATACAGAGAAGGAAAAGAAGACATTTTTATCTCGGAAATCTTTCAACTTACCGAGATAAGGGCTAAAACTGCTTTATATTTGATGAATAGGTTCGTTTGGAACTTTTTCATTGTAGTTTTTGAAGGAACAGACAATCTTCAACATGCTTTGTGGAAATATTTGGACCCAAGCCACATCCTTCATAATCCTGAAAAATCTGAGAAGTATAGAAAAGCTTTCCTTTCATACCTTAAAAGGATAGACCAAATTAGCAGTGAACTAGCTTACAATGCAGGTGAAAATGCGACTGTGATCATAATGTCTGATCATGGATTTGGCCCCCTCTATAAGTATATCAACATTAACACATGGCTTTCGAAGCTGGGTTTACTTAAATTGAGAAGAAGACTAAGGACTCGAATTAAGTATTTATTATATCTAGCTGGAATAACACCATTTGGAACCCTTAATCTTTTATCAAAATTATACAAAGGAAATATCAGAATAAGGGGAGGTAGTAGGGAAAGGTACTCTCGGCTTTTAAGAAGGTTATTTCTTTCTTTTTTAGATGTGGACTGGAAAAAAACAAAGGCATTTTCTTGGGGGTCTATGGGCCAGATTTCCATAAACCTTAAAGGTAGAGAGCCTATGGGAATGGTAAATCCGGGCGAAGAATACGAACAATTAAGAAATCAACTTATTAAAGACCTTTACAAGTTAAAGGATTCAAATACCAACATATGTGTAATTGAAAAAGTATTTAAGAAAGAAGAGATTTATAATGGTCCGCTTGTAAATACAATACCAGACCTTGTATGCATACCTAGGCAAGGGTATATTTATCTTGAAGAACTTGATTTTCCCTCCAACTCTATCACCATACCTCCCAAATGGCTTTCTGGAACACATAGGCCTGAGGGCATATTTATGATGAAAGGTCCCCAAATTAAAAGGGGTGTGCAATTAGAAAACATAGTTAAAATCGAGGACCTAGCACCAACAATACTGTACTTATTAGAGACAACTATACCAAGTGACATGGATGGAAAGGTTATAGTTGAGGCGTTTAAAGAATCTACCAAGCCCAGCTAGACTTAGATCTGGCCCAAAACTTGACTAGTTATCGCATACTATCCTTTGACTACTCTGCAAAAAAGGAGGCAAGGCAAAGACAATATCGTTAAATAATATAACTTAATAATATTAAAAAAAGATATCAATATAATGAAAAAAATAAGTAAAAGTCCTAAACTGCTTCTTGCGAGAAGTTCTGCAGTACATTATCTACTTAAACGTTTAACGGATAATTGCCCGGAATGTGGAGGGTTTGTTCTTGAAAAACTAATCAGAAAAGTTGAAGAAGGAGATGAACCCGTATTCTGTGCAAAGTGTAAATGTTTATTTTATTTTGCAAGAGGATGCTACTCTTTACTAAAAGCGAAAGGGGTTGGAGTCGATAAGTCTGCATTAATGCCTGTACCACTCTCTAAAAAAGGGTATAGTTTGCCTTCTTATATTAGAGGTGCTCGTGCCATTTTGAGGGGTATTGCTACCTTTGGACTTAAAGAACCTATAATCCCCAGCGTACCATTAACCGTAATTCTTGAGTT
>JAKLZD010000151.1 GCA_024256245.1 Candidatus Methylarchaceae archaeon HK01M | reverse complement strand
AAATGGAAGAGAAGGAAGTAAAAAAGTTAATTCGATTACTACGTCAAACTCAAAGGATATTGACAAAATTGCCTAGCATTAGTGTTTGATCCAAGCGGAAGTTCTACGTCTAAACCTTTATTTTGTTCATAAAAAAGTTCTTTAATATTACCTATCAGCAAAGACAAGACTGGAAAGAATTTCCAAAAAACAATAAAGATTCATAAAATATTATTCTAACGAACAATTCTTATGAAACTAGAATTATCAGACAAATACCGATAAATTAAACATTCTGAGAATTTATGTATTTTAAAGCGAAGTTTTGATATGCATCATTCAGCTTTACAGGCTTTAGAGTGTTCTTAAAACCATAGCCACAAATTTCAAACGGTGCGCCAAAATCTCCTTTATCTTTGGCTACTTTGACGGCTCTTATCACATCGAGCAAGATATTTCCGGCGTTAGGTCCGTCAGATGTACGAAGATATATATCGACCATAATCGGGGAGCCTAAGAATCCATCTCCTTGTATCCAGTAGTAGCTAGTCCTCTTATTTTTCATATAATCAACATAGTCTGTAGTCCCTGTAACTGTCTCGAACTTGTAAGGCAACTCCATGGATATCGCCCTAGTCTTCATCTCCCTCTTCATGAACTTTATATCTTCGTCCAATGTATTCAAAGTTTCGATTCCTCCACCAACATCGAGCTGGTAACTTCTTGTAATCTTGATACCTCTGCTATCCATAAAATCGAGGGCTCCTTTATGAAATGCAGTTCCGCCGAATTGGCTCATGAGGTCGTCTCCAGCTACAACCAGATTTGCTTCCTTGAACTTCTCCACAAATGCTCTATCAAATGCTATAGGCGATGGAGTAGCATTGATGAAGCAACATTTCGATTCGATTGCGATCTCAGCATAAGCCTTAGATGTTCTATCCAAACCAGATAAGATAAGGTTCACTAAGACCTCCGCCCTACTACTCTTTAACACATCGACTATATCATCGGGCTCCCCAGCATCGACATCAAGCGATTTTTTTACATGATAAGGAAGCTCGTCATGTAAGATTCCTTTCTTTACTTTAACATTTAGAGGTTTTAGATCCAAATACTTCTCTGCTACGTTTGGTTTTGAGAATATAGCATCGGAAAGGTCGAGCCCTATCTTCTTAGAGTCTATATCAAAGGCACCTACCAATTCTATATTCTTGGCTCTATACCCTCCTACGACCTTATGCCAAAGACCGTCTCGAGAGTCATCTTCACCATAGTAACTTATCCCTTGAGTCAGAGTGCATGCACTATTTCCTACACCTACCAATGCAACTTTTATCTTGTCACTCATAGTCTTATAGCAATTTAGGGTTATAATTTTAATGTTATTGTTTTGTCTTTAACTTAAGTTATCATTCAAATCTAGAAATAAGCGCAACCAGACCAGAAATCATGCAGATGATCGAGACGAGGTAGTATATAGGGGATATCTGAGGCACAATGGAGGTCGTTGCTGTAAAGTAAGCCAGTAATATACCCAAAATTAAGAAGATCGCACCTATCAATCGGATGAATATATCGATCCTTGTCTCGGCGGTTTTGGACGTCCCCAACTCCCTCCACTATCCAGTATCTTCCCTAAATAAGTTTATCATTTTAGAGGCTTTTGGCGATCTCTAACTTCTCAGGCAGGTATCTATCTGTTATCGCAGTCAGACCGTACTTTGCAAAGGCTTCGAGCTCGCTCTTCCTTTTTATCTTGAGGAACACATCGAGTTCCTTCTGCCATATCCCACCGCTATACCTTGGGTCTTTCTTAAGCTCATGAACACGCTTGATATCTATCTCTCTTAGAGGATCGCTCGGAAGTTTGTACTTTATTATATCGCTCCCCCAGACCCCTATCCACTTGCCTGACGGGACGGTCAACTCTCTCAAATGGGCGGCGTTGACAGAGCCGGATATTATCACCATGGCTATATGCTCCCCATAAGGGTCGGCATCAGTAAGAATGTAAATCGGTAGATTCACTTCTTGATTTAATCTTCTTAGCATGTACCTTGTGGATCGAGGAGGCTGACCAGAGGTGTTTATGATCAGAGCTTTATACCTCTTATGCACATTCTCTTCAACGAACCTAGTGAATAAACCACCCTTTTCTACAGCCAAGACCATCTCAGCAGACGTATCCACAAAGTCAGCAGTGCTCAAGCTCGGTCCTATCAGATAACCATCTGGATGGGAGGCTAGGTTCAATTTCTTTCCCTCATACCCTGGAACAGTGTATTCTATTGTAATATCGCCAAATATAGCTGAGCGCTCTTCAGGATAGACATTGAAATCCTCCCTCGCTCTAGACAGAACCACTTCCAGATCAGTGATGATCTCATTGGATTCTCCCTGATCTACGAACTCCATGTCATAGGCTTGGGCAGAATAGAATACATCTCTAAGTGTACTAGTCTTACCTTGATAAACCAGCTTATTGACGAAGAAAGCCAGCCAGATAAGTTGCGTGAAAGGACGGATGTGCTTTATATTTTGTGACGATCTCTTGACAGAATCTAGACCGAGAACGTATTGCTTCAGATCTCTATCGTAGATTATGTTCTTTATAGATCTACGGGGAAAGGTTATCTCTGGAAAAGCGCCCTTATCTATTTCAAAGTATACCTTTGTGCCCATATCCTTGAAGAGCTCCTCTATGTTTTTCTTACTAGAACTTGACCTATCTTTCTTGTAGCCTTTTTTGACCATCGTCTTATTGAGAGAACAATGCCACATAAATCTTTATGGCTAGAACTTCGGATAAGTTACTCCTCTTTGACCTAAGTATGCGCCATGATATAGAAAAGAATCTGATGTCAACTTTGCCAATACCACGTGAAAAAACCTATCTCCAGCGTAAAGCCTTACTGGAAAAGCACCTCCAACTACTCCAATAGTCAACTGTCCTTTAAAGCCCACATCGATTATCGTAGGAGGTAAGGTCAAGCCAACTCTTGCGTAAGAGCTTCTTAGATTTACAAATCCCATGAGGCCGTTTTTCAATTCTACCGACTCAAAGGTACATATAAGCAACCTCTCATAAGGGTTGATGATGAAGGAGTTGGCCACCTCTCTGTTAAAGAACTGATCAGGTTTATCAACGTCGCTTTGAGTGTCGAAGATGCTATCTGTTCTCTTTAAACGAGCTATTTCATTACCAAGCCTCAGATCTATGCCATTTTCACGCACTATCTCTTCATCAAAAGGAGTTATTATCAAGGCCTTATTTCTCATGTACTCATGTATATCGGAATTACTCAGTATCATCCTCTTCTTAAGGGGAAGGAGATGGCATTAAAAATGTTGTGAGTAGAATTTTAAATAAATAATTTACTTTTTTAAACCAATCATAATATGAGATATTAATTAGCACTTCAAGTTTAAAAAGCATTAAAATCTACTTGCTATGGAGTGCAAATTGAGCCAAGAAATAGCCTTCAAGGTGAAGTTCAAGCCAAAATCTGCATGGGTAGATAAAGTCTATCTGGGCAATATGCTTATCGAAGTGTTAGGGATTATGGCAAAGTCGACCTCTGCCTTCGACTTCGAAGTCGAACTTATAAATTGATTCCGAATTCACATAATTAGGATAAGATGAACGTAATTTTAAATTATAGTATAAATCAGATTTCAGCATTATCTTCAAGACCTCCTTGAATCTGCTTCCTATTTAGAAGTCTATC
>JAKLZD010000097.1 GCA_024256245.1 Candidatus Methylarchaceae archaeon HK01M | reverse complement strand
ATCTCTCTCCATATCTATGATTGTATAGAGTTCCAACCAGATAAAAGCAGGAATGGTATATGCAGCTAAGGCAAGCTTACTAGCATCAGCCACGAATTCTTCATACTTATCCTTCCTTATTATATAGACGCTATCAAAAGTTGTTTCCAAGGCTTCACCTCCAAACATGGATATCATCTGCAGTAGTTACTTTATAAGAATTATCTTAAGAACATCTTCGTTCCTCAACCTGCTGAAAGTTGAATTATCCTCAAACCCAATACTTTCTAACATATAACCTTGATTTTTGAATGTATGGCGTGATATATCTTAGTAACAATGGAGAAATCGCAATGGTTACTATTAGATTGCCAATAAACCAGCCTACTAATATACTTGGGACATCGTTCCATGAGGCGATCCCGCCTAGGGCGAACGTACTTGCACCCCAACCAGCCCCTACCAAATTATTCAGCACCCAACCGAAAATGAGGAAAATTAAAAAGTCCCTCCTTGTTCTAAGGCCAATATCTGCATCAAGGGTCTTGAAAGCCATTAAAGGAATCAAAACCTGCCATAAATCAGCAAATGACCAGTAGAGATTCACATCGAATGGTATGCTCGCGAGCATCGCTGCACCTATGAGACATCCAATGTATGCCGCAATTGCTCCCCATGCTCCAAACCATAACGTAAAGGCGATCATAAAGGCAACTGAAAAGTACAACCCAGAAGAACCAGGACCAACTGGATAGGCAATTACACCAAAACGAGCCAAAAGTGAGTTTATTGCAGTAATTATCACTAAGATTATCAGCGAAGTATAGAGGGGCTTCTGTTTCTTACCACTTCCAATGTTCATCTAGAATTCTTCTTCATTACATATACTTAATTTTATATCTTGTGACATTAGCATAGCTGAAGGATTGAATGTTCAGTTATTATTGCCAAGTTTATGTTATAAGGCACGCCGTATAAATCCTTATGACTTTGAAAAAAGTTGTGGGTTCTCGCTTTGCACTTTAAGCGAGAACAAATCTTTAAGTAACAATTTATTTATTTGAGCTTTAAAGCCTTTAGCACTTCGTCAGCGTTTTTATAGGTTCCTTCAGGAAGATTCTTTTCGAACCATTCTTTATCGGCCTTCGGTACATCATACATCATATTGCAGGCTTCTATCATCTGCTTTTTAGTTGCAGGATACTTTATATGTTCTTTAATATGCTCTATTGTTTCCTTTTTTGACATAGTAGTCACGAAGTCATGTATCCTTTATCTGATATTAAGCTTTTTTTTGCTTATACCCTCAAAGTCTCTCTAGTAAGGAGAGTTATCAAATCTTCCAAAACTACATAAGAGAGCACGAAAACATAATGGCAAGGCTCCAGTCGAAGCATGTAAAATAAAAGCAAAAGAAGAACACAAGAAACAGTAGCTAAAAAGATGTGGGAGAATGCCCTAAAGAAGGTATAAGGTCGTGGCTACTATAAATAACGGAAAAGTAATAACTGAGAAGGTTAAAAGATAAAAATTATGCCCAAAAGAGAAACTTCGATAATAGAAAAACGTGTTAGGGATTATCTAGTCAAACGTTATGGTAAAATTTTCCCTTCAGATGTAAAAAGCAGAACGCTTATGATAGGGAAAATGCCTCATAGATTCGACATAGTAAGCGAGGATAAAAAAATAGTAGGTGAGATAAAATCTGTAGGCATAACTACAGAAAAGGCTTTTAGAACTACTAGGGCTAAAAGGGTTTTAACTGACTGTTATTTTTTAGATAAGGTAGAAGCTAAGGAAAAGATACTCATCCTAACAGACGAGGATTTTTATAATCGATTTATATCTGATTATGAAACAATTGTTAAACCTATCAAGATAATGTATATCAATGTAGAAATTTAAGGATTTAGCCTGAACCTGTCTCTGGGATAGAGTACTACTTCACGGATGTTCCTCATACCTGTAAGCACCATAATGAACCTATCCAAACCTAGACCCCAACCAGCATGAGGGGGCATTCCCCATGTGAAGGCCTTCAAATGATCTGAGAACTTTTTAGTATCAAGGCCGCTATCAGATAAACGTCTCTCTAACTTTTCTTTATCTGAAACTCTAGTCCCTCCTGATGCAAGCTCTATGTAATCATACATCAGGTCGAATGACTCAGAGATTTCATAGTTCCCTTCTTTAGTCTCTATGTAAAAAGGCTTAAGCTTAGTAGGCCAATCCACGATGAAGTAAAAGCCTTTATGCCTTTTGCCAAGCTTTCTTAATGCCTTCGTATCTAGATCTTCTCCAAAGTTCATTCTCAAGCCAGATTCAGCCAACTCTTCTATAGCTTCAGAGTAAGTTATCTTATCAAAGGGAATTCTGGGGACAACTATGTCTCTGTTTAGGATCTGTAACTCATCTTGACAGTTTTTTAAAACATCTTCAATGGCTTTTGTTGCTACCTTTTCTAACATAACCATGACATCATCTTTATATGAAAAGGCTGCTTCTAAATCTACGCTTACAAATTCGTTGATATGCCTCCTTGTATGAGATTTTTCTGCCCTAAAGTAGGTCGATATTTCAAAGACCCTGCCCAAAGATAGAGTCAACTGCTCCTTGTACAGTTGAGGAGACTGAGCCAGAAACGCCTCCTTTCCAAAATAATCTAGAGAAAAGAGGGTCGCCCCTCCCTCAACTGCCTGTCCAATTATCTTTGGTGTATTCACTTCGATGCATTTCTCATCGATCAATGTCTTCCTTATCGATTGTAAGGCTGTATGCTTTATTTTGAAGATAGCTGCTTTAGAAGGGTTGCGAAGGTCCAACGCCCTAGAATCTAATCTTAAGTCCAACGAAGAATCAACCCTTCCTGTTGGGTCTATAGGTAAAGGATGAGTAGCTAAAGAGAGAATTTCTATGCTATCAGATTGAATTTCTACTCTCATATCTTTGGCCTTACTCTCCTTTACAGTACCATGAATTACAACGATACTTTGCCTTGCTACCGAACTTGCAGTTGTAAATACATCTTGGGGCGTATTACTCTTTCCGAATACAGCTTGAACGACTCCGCTTGCATCCCTCACCGTTAGAAAGATCAGAGCGCCAAGAGGTCTTATATCTTCAACCCAGCCTGCTACATTGACTTTCTCCCCTAAAAGGCTTTCATCTAATTCGGATGCGAAAAATCTTCTCTCTAAAACCTCTTTTATCATCTTTCAAACTCAACCAAAAGCTCAATTCCCCTTACTTCCTTAGCCACCCTCTTGACTTGATCGATATCGATAGGGATTTTTTCCGTCTTTCTACCCGATATTACAGCCTTGGTCAACTTGCTCCCATCAGGAAGCCATACAACGTTGA
>JAKLZD010000028.1 GCA_024256245.1 Candidatus Methylarchaceae archaeon HK01M | reverse complement strand
CGAAGATGATCTGGCATTCAGATGTAACTTGATAACAGTGAAGGAAGGCATCCTGAAAGACTACTCTGCAGGTCATATCTCGACTGAAGATGCTAGAGAGCTTATAGAGCATATCGGTAAAGCTTATGGAAGAATCAGGGAAATCGAGTTCTTTACAGGTGTGGGCTATAGACATCTTCTCGTGCTGAGGGGAGACAAATACTCAGACAAGATAGTCTGTACGCCACCTCATGATGCTTTAGACAGATCGATCTCTGAGATTCTTCCAAGACAAATCGAGGATAGAGGCGCAAAGACGGCCCAGACGCTGAGGGAGATGATCATAGGCTCAGAAGACATACTCTCCAACCATCCAATCAACAGGAAGAGGGTCAAAGAAGGAAAGGCACCCGCGAATATGATATGGCCCTGGGGTCAAGGGAGAAGGTCTAACTTTCAGTCTTTTTATGATGTTCACGGAGTTAAGGGCGCGGTAATCTCCGCAGTGGATATAGTCAATGGGATAGGGGTCTCCGCAGGTATGGATATAATAAGAGTCCCAGGCGCTACGGGCGATTACGACACGAACTACGAAGGTAAGGCGGAATACACATTAAAGAGCCTCGAAAATCACGATCTTATTTTGGTCCATGTAGAAGCGCCAGATGAAGCGAGCCATAGAGGAGATTATGAATTGAAGATAAAGACTATAGAAGACATGGATAGAAGGTTGGTTGGTAGGTTGTTGGATTGTCTTGAAGGCGATTATACTATCGCGATTTTATCCGACCATGCTACACTGACGGATCTGAGGATTCATGCAAGGGGTCCTGTCCCTTTCGCCATCTTTTCAACATCTCAAAATAATGGAGATAGAGTTGAACATTTCGATGAATTTTCTGTCAGAGAAGGCTCTTTAGGGATCATGGAAGGGGAGAGATTTATGAGTCTCTTTCTTGGGCGACAAACTCTATAGAAAATGAGGTGCCTTGTACGTAAAAATACCAGTCTATATGTATCGCCGGTTGCTTACATTATGTCTTCCTTTGTGAGAAACTCGGGCCCAACTTATTGGAGATAAAAGAAGTTGTTACCTAAGTGGTCCGTCTAAAAAACTGTATCGGCGGTGGTGCCTTATGCTGTCATGCCAGACTAAGGCGATCTTCCTTATAAGCAGATATGTTCCAGCATCTCACCAAGCGCAGTACGATTTCAACACCTTCCAGTAAGGAAGAAGATAGGCTCATGAACTGATATACAGGAAGTCTAGACTATAGACGAACCTTTGAACGAAGTATCACACTAGAAGAGGAGACTGTATAATGCTGTTTGTTGTGTTTAAGAAGATTCAAAATGACGGTTTGAAAAATTAAATATAACCTAAGTTATTAGTATTCAGATATAATATGACCGTAAAAATCACGAAGGTTCAAACGACGAAGAATGTAGGCAGGGAGATGGTTGAGAGGGCTGGGGTCGATGTCAATCTCCTAATAAATAAACTGAAGAAGGCTGCGGCAGCAGAATTCACAACCTACTACTATTACACCCTTCTGAGGATGCACTGCTCGGGCCTAGAAGGCGAGACGGTAAAGGAGATAGTAGAGGATGCTAGGCTCGAAGACCGACTACACTTCGAAACACTCGTCCCCCGCATCTATGAGCTTGGAGGCGAGCTTCATAGAGACCTAAAAGAGTTGCATGATGATGCTGCCTGTTCTGCTGCATACCTTCCAAGCGATCCTACCGACTTAGGCGAGATACTCAAGGTTCTTTTGGAGGCAGAAAGATGTGCAGTCAGGGTCTACACAGATATATGCAATATGACCTATGGAAAGGATCATCGTACCTACGACATTTCTTTGGCAATCCTACACGAAGAGGTAGAACACGAAGCTTGGTTCCAAGAGCTACTCGAAGGAAGACATTCTGGCCACTTCAGGCGTAGAAGGGCTGGAGAGGGACCCTACACGCAGAAGTTCAGGCATATCGAGTAAGCAAATCTCCCTACACCCTCTTTTTTTGTGAATATAAACGATTGATATAGATGTAAGGCCAACTTTCTGTGACCAAAGCATTCAAATCAACGTTCTTTTCGACTGGGAAGTCTGAAGAGAAGAGCTTTGAGACATTATTTTCACTAAGCCAAGTTTGACGTTAAGTGGGAAGGTTCTTTCACAACCATAGACGCCCAGAGCCAAAAGGAATCTAAAGGATACATAAGATAAAGAGGTAATTTAGACTTATTCTTGGCTTTCCAAGTAGTTATAAATGAAAGCGTCCTAGTCATAGACGTATGACCCTTGAATTCATTGAGTTAGGTTTATTCGCCAGCCTTATAGCTGGCGCAGCTACAGGCATAGGTGGCCTCCCAGTATTTTTCATTAAAGATATATCACACCGCACACTGGACACGATGCTCGGGTTCGCAGCAGGAGTCATGCTCGCCGCCACAGCGTTCAGTCTCCTAATTCCAGCCATCGAACTGGGCGGGGTTTTGGTGGCTGTAGTAGGCTTCTTGGTGGGCGGTATCTTTGTGTATCTGCTCGACAGGTATGTGCCCCATGCCCACCTCATTAAAGGGCCCGAAGGCCCATCCTCCTCCCTCTCAAGAGTAAGTCTCTTGATCTTGGCTATCACCATCCACAACTTTCCTGAGGGTCTGGCTGTAGGGGTGAGCTTTGGAGGGGGAGACATATCAGCGGGCATCATCGTAGCTACAGCTATAGGGTTGCAGAATATTCCTGAGGGTTCTGCAGTTGCTTTCCCCTTGATTAGAGAAGGCTTTCGTCGAAGAAAGGCGCTATGGTACGCAACCTTGACAGGCTTAGTCGAACCTGTGGGTGGATTAATAGGAGTGGCGGTGGTTGCTCTGGCTCGTCCCCTACTGCCGAGCAGTCTTGCTTTTGCAGCAGGTGCTATGGCCTTTGTTGTGAGCCATGAAATGATTCCAGAGAGCCACCGAAAGGGACATGAACACGAAGCCACCTTCGGCTTCATCTTAGGTTTCTCGCTGATGATGGTCCTCGACACGATATTTGGATAACGATCCTATGATTGTTCGGGCGATCTATATACTCATTATTAGTTAGGAAGATGAGCTTATATGCCTCTTTATTATCTCTCCAATCTCTTGAGGTTGGGTTATAACCGTTATTCCCCTCATCTTTTTAAGCTTCCTAAAGTTCTCCAGGTCAACTTCTCTTATCGTCAATTCTATCTTCTCTCCAGTTGGAAGAAGCGTCGTTACTTTCCCCGTCTTCGTCTCTTGGTCTACTGGGAGTATGTATATCGGTACATTGCCCTTATGAGCTTGTGAAACTGCATTTGTTACCAAGGAGTCTGCTATCCCATTGACTATCTTCGCTACTGTGTTTGCAGTTGCAGGGGCTACCAAGAGAAATTTGAACTTTCCTACTTGAAGTGGGCCTGCTATGAAAGGTTCGTTGGGTCCTTTTTCTACCATGATCTTTGGAGATATTTCTTTTAATTCTTTAAACAGATCGTACCATTCTAAGACAGGTACTGCCGATTTTGATAAGAATATAGCTAACTTTACATCTCCTCTTTCTACTATCTTCTTCATAACTTGAACCGTTTCTGGCATGTAGTCTCCTGAGCCTGTAATCCCCCATGCGATCTTCAAAGGAAGCCTTTTATCACTCAAGGCGAATTCAAATACCTATTTCTTATATTTATGTTATCTCTTCAGGGATCTTGCCAAGTCACGTATCGTGTCTATTGAGTAGTCTTGAGGATATGAGAAGACTATACCTTCAACGCCTAGATTGTCGATCTTTGAGATATATTCTTTGAGTTTTTGAGATGGCATGGATATCGAAAACTCTTCTATTATCTCTTGAGGAATTCTTTCAAAAGTAGAGCTGTCAATCCTGCCTTCAATTCTGTGCAACTCATCGTAGAATCCAAACATCTTCAAAAATCTATCCGAAGCGCCCAGTATGACGGCTGTGGAAGATCTGCGAAGGAGCTGGTGGATATCTGGATCTAAGGTGGTATAGACATAGGATGGTGCAAAGATGCCCACCTTAAAGTCTCTTCTCTCTATCCTTCCGATTTCGTTCATAGCCCACTCTACAATGCTTGGAGAGCAAAAGTTGAGATGCACACCATCGAATGAAGGAGCGATTCTGACCATCTTAGGACCTTGGGCACCAAGTGAAATTTCGAAGTTCAATCCTTGTTCTTCAGACTTTCTTTCTATCTCAATTTTAGATTTAATCAGGCGGTCTGGAATACCTTTCGAAGATCTTTTTAAAATTCCAACCTTTTGAAGTTGATTCTTGTCCCCTGAAACTAGGCAAAGTTCAAAGCGCTCCCCATAAGCCCCGATCAAAGAGTAGAAGGCACTTACGATCTGCTGGGGGGTATGTAAATAAGGGCTGAAACCCAGCCCAATCTGAATTCTTCTAGTCTTTGATGCTATCGCTGAAGCCACCACAGGCCCATACCTTTGGCTGGGCATATCACAGATCCAAAGAGTATCTAGTCCCAAACGCTCAGCCTCTATACCTTTCTCAACTATCTGATCTATCTTACTCTCCGAATTTAGGTGAAGACCGTATCTCATATAATATCTAACCCCATGCCTTTGATACATTTAAGATAGAACTTTTCCAATCTAATCCATAGGGCGGACCAAAGACCACTTCATCCACCCCAAATTTCTCAAGAGAGTGAAAATCCTCATAGATTTCTTGGGCATTGCCAAATATGCTGAAGTCCTTTATGAGGTCGCCCGTGACCAGTTCCGATGCCTTTTTTACCCCAAATCTCGAAACTGCGTCTCGAACTTTCTGAGTTCTTTGCTCGTCTATTCCAGATATCTCCAATACTTTTTTGGGTGTATCTGAAACTATTACGGAAACAACCTCCCTTGCCATCGCCATCCCTCTACTATCTTCGATCAAAACTGTCGGAAGCCAGACCACTATGTTAAAACTCCTGCGAGGATCGTTACTTCTTTCTAATCCTTTTTTAACTAAACCAGTTGCCTTCTCTATATACGATCTAGGCCCGCTTATTATCACTCCATCAGCTATCATCCCAGCTAGTTCTAGTAACTTTGGGCCTCTAGCTCCAAAGTAGATAGGAATCTTAAATTTATATCTAGTTGAGTAACCATCGAGTGTGAACCTCCCACTATAGGTAACCTTTTCACCCAACCAAATCTTCCTTAAAAGATAGTTGGCATCCCTTAGAATCTGTAAAGGCTTTTCAGCGACCAAGCCTTTCTTGGCCAAGTCTTGAAGACCACCTATTCCCAGTCCTAGAGTAAATCTCTCTTCAGAGTCGAGCTCCATCAATCCTGCTGTAGCTCGGCCTATGGTCGTGATGTTGCGAATCAAAGGGCTAGTTATTCCTATGCCAACCTTAGTGAGGCTTGTTCTTAACAGAAATATGCTTGTCAGAGTGAAGATGTCGTGTAAGCTGTCGATGTCCTCTCCTATCCAGATTCTATATAATTTGGTTTCTTCAGCTAAAGAAGTCAACCAATCAACCTTTTTAAGACTGGCGCTCGTGGTGATTCCTACGCTTAAATTCAATCCACGGTCACACCTAAAAGTTCATTCATACAGATTATTGGATAGATCGTTAATAAAAGGTTAAATTCATAAATCTTATTTAGGTAAAGGTAGCTCAAATTTCTCAGTAAAGATTACTTTTCTCGATAAATTTCTTGTTGTAGGACTTGGGAAGGAAATCGGAACTATTTCAATTATTTACTCGATCGAATAGGATTATTTCTCTTTTAATTCTCCAACTACAGGAAATCTCTCTAACACATCTTCATCGTGGGGAGAATCTTTAAACTCATCAGTTAAATCCTTTCCTGCAAAGTGTTCAGCCTGGTGTTCGCCATCTCCCCAAAGGTAACTATCGGAGACATCATAGACTTTTCCCTTATATGCGATATACGTAGGCTTACCTCCTTTGCCATCGTATCCCTTCAATTCCTCTTTGGTAAACGCCTTCATCAACTACCATCTGTTTGTCTACTCAAAATGCAGAGTATATATAAAGTTCACGTATAGGATTTAAATTCTCAAAATATCCTGATTGTAGGGTCGTTGAGTTCTATTCTACTTGGGCTATAGGGTGACACAAACGAGATCCGATATTCAAGGAATATTTTCTCTTAACTTAGCCTTAAGAGCAAGTCTTTGAGGAGGTCTATCCTCTTTTCATATTCTTTTATGGCCAGATTAAGTGTATTATAGATCTTCTCTCTAGGGGCTATCAAATGGAAAGTGTCACATTTTCTCTTTACCATCCCAGCCTTCTCCATCTCTATCATATTCTCTTCTAACTGTGGAAGAGAGAGGCCCAAATCCAAAAAATCGGTCCATTTCTTTCGACTCTCTACTAAGGAGAATATAAGATTCAACTGGATCTCTCGCTTTATTGGGTCTTTCGGCCAATAGAAGTCGTCTATCTTAAAATCTGCTTTTTCTTCTTTGCTAGGGCCTTCAGGAAGTATTGGCATAGGCCAAGCTTGATTACATCTCTTTATAAAGAATGCTTTAAATGATAAAGAGATAGACAAGAAAAAGGTTGCCATTTCGTACTCGATCTGCCTTATGCTGATTTATAGTCAAGAAGGAACTTGCATTGAGGCAGTCGTCCAAAAGCTCCATGTCTGTTGGGCGATTATAGCTTTCTGAAATGACTATGCTGTGGCCCATCAGAAGCTCGATGTTGATCAGCTTCATATTATACTCGCACCTCGTTAAAGAGTTCATATTGCGGAAAAAAGGCTAAAAATCGCTTTGTTACACTTGGAAAATTATCTAAATTTCAATACTGTGTAAGAATTAAGAAAAAATAAAGTTTTTATATTGAAGGATTTTGAAAACTTTCGATGATACACAAAAAACATGCAAGAATACTTTCTCTGTTGACATATATTCTTCTGATTACTTTCATCATGAACGCAATGATTCCTGTAGTGCTTGCTGATCCAAGTTATACCGTGAAGACAGGAACGTTACTTGATTCCACGTCTATGACCACACAGAGATCTCTTGTAAGGAGTAGTAATGGCACGCTTCACTGTGTTTATTCTAATTTTAGTAGTTCTTTAGGATTTATCTATCCATACTATGCATACAGCAAAGATGGAGGAATGACATGGAATGATGAGTTGGTAGCAGATCCAGATGCAGCAATGGTTAATGGTGATCAATTCTGGCCATGTATCGCCATAGACTCTAACGACAATGTCCATGTAGTATGGGCTGGTTTTGGTTGGGGTGTTAATTTTGATTTTCCCAATATCCAGTACAGGATGAGAACGCCATCAGGTGGTTGGCAGGCACAGGAAGGAATAACGGACGTGGGTATTTTAGGTCAGTTTTTGAGTGCTATAGCGATAGATTCTAAGGATAATGTCCATGTAGTATGGGAAGGTAATGGGTGGGGTGTTAATCTTGGAATCACAAATATCCAGTACAGGATGAGAACGCCATCAGGTGGTTGGCAGGCACAGGAAGGAATAACGGACGTGGATGCTAATCAAGACATGCCTTCTATAGCGATAGATTCTAAGGATAATGTCCATGTAGTATGGGCTGGTCCTGGTTGGGGTGTTAATACCGACGATAGAAACATCCAGTACAGGATGAGAACAGCAGATGGTTGGCAGGCACAAGAAGGGTTAACAGATATCGATTATGATCAATTCTATCCTTGCATGGCTATAGATTCTAAAGATAATGTCCATTTAGTTTGGAACGGTTGGGGTTGGGGTACCTATCCTGATTTTTCTAACATCCAATATAGAATGAGAACGTCTAATGGTTGGCAGGCACAGGAAGAAGTTACAGACAAGGATTTTGACCAAGACATTGCTTCTATAGCAATGGATTCTAAGGACAATGTCCATGTAGTATGGGATGGTCTTGGTTGTGGCAATAATCCTAACGTTGATAACATCCAGTACAGGATGAGAACATCGGATGGTTGGCAGGCACGAGAAGGGCTAACAGATTTGCCCTTCGCCTACGGTCAAAATTTTCCGATCTTAATATGGGCAATGCACCCTACATCTTCTACAGTAAGGACGAATGTGCCTGAGTCGGGCTATGCTCTTGTATATTCTGGTCAGGATGAGGGTGGGTGGAAGGTAGTATACTTATACAGTTCAGACCTTAAATGGGGGACAAAAGAAGCCCCGGTGGGCGATTTTACGGTACCACTTTTGATAGGCTTGGGCGTTGCTATTTTGGCGATAGTCACAGGAATAATAATTGTGAAAAGGCGCAAAGTCATAACATAAGATACTGACACTTCACAACTCGAACTGGAGAAAAGCGGATGTGTTAAGTTAGTATTAACTAGGCTCAAATTTTAAATTGATGTATATGTCTAAAATGGGAAATATCTTCTATTAAAGGTGAACTACTCTTCTTCGATGCGTAAAGTAAATTTACCACTATTTTTTAATATACATTAATTTGAGGACGCCCATCTGCACCTTTTGCGCTAGAACAGGGGTCTTATGCCCAAAATGTGAGGCTAAACTTAGGAGTGAGCATATAAGCAAAGCAGATGTCGAAATATCGGTCCGATTGTCGAAGCTCGCCGAAAGTTTGCCTGAACTAGATAAAGTAACACTGATCCGTGCCTTCGACATTGGTGAAGATTACATTCTTGTAGTTAAAGCGGGCGATCCACATATATTAAGAAGGAGCCCTCAGACCATGAAGATGATAGAGTCTGAGCTACAAGGAAAAGTATGGTTGATCGAAGGAAATGCTTCAGATCGAAGGATGTTAGAAGATCTCTTTTATCCTGTAAGGATTGCAACAATCAACGTTGTATGGCTTCCTGATGGGAGCAAGTTGACCAAGGCTGTAATATCGGGTAGAAAGACGGAAAAAATCCCTATCGATATCGATCAAGTCAAGAGGGTGGCTAAGGAAGTAAGGGGAATTGA
>JAKLZD010000016.1 GCA_024256245.1 Candidatus Methylarchaceae archaeon HK01M | reverse complement strand
TTATTATTCTGTCTGTTTTCCTTCTGAAGAATGTTCTCTTGCTTGTTCTTTTTTAATTTTAGAAAGCTTAAGTACAGGATTTAAGCCTGGTTTGACATCTTCTATACTCTTATACTCTATATAACCCGCCTCACAAGCGCCCTTGAAGACCGCCTCTCCAATATCTGTTCGAACTATAACTGTCGACCAACCACTGGGCGATCCTACAGAACCCACAGAGATATCTGCATGTTCACATGTAAAGTCCCCACAGATGTGGCAGGATCCTCTGGCACAAGCCTTGATTTCACTGATGGGTACTTTTAATGCTTCCCTCTCTCCTTCAAAAGCCATAAACTTGCCTTTACTTATATTGAACTTACTAACGTTTTTAAGTTCGATACCTTTTGAGTCTACGAATTTGGTTAAATCCTTATACCCGAAGCTCTCCATACAGAAGAGTCCTATGACTAACTTTACTTTACTACCTAGCTTGTAGGATGCTTTATAGGCATGCTGTATCTTTCTAAGAGTTTGAACCTCACAAGGAGTTCCAACCACACCCACCTCGCTCTTTGAGTAATTGTCCGATGCATCCCATACCCCAATGAGAACTGGACTTGGGGTATATTTCGTTCCGGCTGCTTTTATCACTTCTTTAGCTTCTAATGCTATGCTGGGCCAAGGTCGCCAGATTTCTTCTTTAATTTCAGATACGACTGCACTATCTATTATATCCTTGTCTAAAGCGTACATGAGTAGTGTTGTGGCTATACCGCCGTCTTGGGCATAATCCAAAACTTCTTTGATATTAGATCTGGCCGAGTATAATCCTCTATAGATCCCTATGTATTCGTCCTCCTTTCGAGTTCTACCGAAGACCGCCTTCTCTATCGCTTCGCTGTCGTATATGGTTCTTGGGCAAGTATACCAACAAATTTCGCAGGCATAGCACGGACCTACAAGTTTAGGCAACTCACCTTCGAACCCTATGACCGACCATGGGCACGCTGCTATACAGCCTCCACAGAAGGTGCATTTACCCGCTTTTATAACATCAAGTAAAAGATTTCCCCAGATCTTAGGCTTATCCGACACTCTCCATCCACCGCTCAAAAGTCTGATCATGGTTTATAAAAGATTTTCAGAAGAGTCGTATATCACATATTTATATCATCTTATTTAAACTTTTAAAGATCCTACAAACCCTTTAAGTTGGGCATCTAAGCATCACGTATACTTAGACAATATGGATATACAAAGGAATCTGCGTATTGTACTTCATGCCCTTTTATTATCTTTTGTATTCATCCTTTCTAGAAGACACCGCTATCATCATGAGATAACTTATGAAGAGAGCAAATAAATTCAAATGAATGTAGATATCTTTTTAACTAGAAAAATAGTAAGTTATTATAGAAATATAAAATATAGATCAGGTGTTTTAGCCGATATCAATAGTCTTTTACGAATGTACTCTACCTCGAAGTTTCATCGCTTCAGCTACTCTTCTGACAGCAACAACATACGCTGCTTGTCTCATGTTTATATTATATTCCTTGGAAGTATCCAAAACTGAGTGGTAAGCAGTGGTCATCTTCTTGTTTAAACGTTCGTGGACTTCCTTCTCATCCCAATAGTACATATAAAGATTCTGCACCATCTCAAAGTATGAGACGGTAACACCGCCAGCATTGCACAAGAAATCAGGTATTACATGAATACCATTTTTGTACAGAACATCATCTGCTTCAGGGGTAGTTGGACCGTTAGCCAATTCAGCAACGATCTTGGCTTTGATATTCTTGGCATTCTTTTCAGTAATTACATTCTCTAAAGCAGAAGGCAAGAGCACATCCACCTCGAGCTCTAAAAGGTCTTCATTGGAGATCATTTCTGTATTAGGAAAATTGATTACCGACCTTGTTTTATTTTTATGTTCAAGAACTTTCTTCGGGTCTAGACCTTCTTTGGATAATATACCTCCCTTACTATCACTGACAGCTATTATCTTGCCCCCAAAGAAGGTTTTTATTAGACGGGCTGCATTGTAACCAGCGTTACCATAACCTTGGATAGCATAGGTGGCTTTTTTGAGATCTGTAGCAAATTCTTTCGCAGCCTCACGAATAGTATACATACCTCCTCTAGCAGTTGCATCATCTCGACCAGCAGAACCTCCAAGTATAGGAGGCTTGCCAGTAATCACTCCAAACTGATTTTTGCCCAAAAACTTTGAATATTCATCCATCATCCAGACCATTATCTGAGCATCTGTATAAACATCAGGGGCGGGAATATCTTTATCAGGTCCGATAAACTGCCAGATTGCATCTATGTAAGCTCGGCTTAAACGCTCCAACTCTCCTAGAGACATTTCTTTTGGATTACAGATGACCCCACCTTTAGCTCCACCCAAAGGTAGATCGACTAAGCTACATTTCCAAGTCATCCAAGCTGCAAGGGCTCGAACAGTATCGATCGTCTCATCTGGATGAAACCTGATACCTCCTTTTGTGGGGCCTAAAGTATCATTGTATTGAACTCTGAAACCTTTGAATACTTGTATAGAGCCATCATCCATCCGAAGAGGCAAAGATACATGGATCTCTCGCATGGGAACTCTGAGAATTCTATAGACATTGGCGTTTAGATTTATGATCTTTGCGCAGTCTTCCAGCTGTTTCTGAGCCACTTCAAAGGGATTGGGCTTCTCACTGGACATATCAAGAGGGCGATTTTACCCATTTAAATGTCTTTCCAAAAGAAAATCTTCAATAAATTTTGGGTTATTTTACCAAAGGCTTTGCTAGTTCCCTTATCTTGAGCTCCCATGAATCAGATTTTATGATGCTACTGGCAACTAGAACTCCAATTGAGCCTAGCTCTATGGCGATTTCAACATCCTCGCCAGATGTAATCCCCGCTCCACAGATCAGTCTGACTGAACTGCTAACTTCTCTTACCGCTTCAACAGACTTAGAGATGACTTCAGGCTTGACTTTAGATACCGCCCTTCCCGTACCTATGAGCTCAGGGGGCTCGACGGCTACGAACTCAGGCAAAAGCATAGCCATCTCCCTTACTTCTTCTGGAGTCTTAGCACACACTACAGTATGGAGTCCTAGCTCTTTTAGCTTCGGTATCACCTCCCTTATCGTACTTGTAGGTATCCTCTTCTCACTATGGTTCAATAAAGTGCCAGCACCACCACACACATTTACTACCTCTGGGACTATGGCGCCCGTTGTACTTCCAGGTTTAGCAAGGTCTACATGTTGAGCTAATACTGGTATTTTGACCGATCTTGCTATATTTGATAGGTCTGGAATGGGTGGTGCAACAGCGATTTCGACCTCGAGTTCTTCAGCAACTATTCCCGCAATCTTCGCCAATCTGACGGCTCCTTCGCCAGAGGCTTCAAGGTAATTCTTGAAGTTTATTACCAACAAGGGAGTACGTAGCATCGAATACTACACTCTCTCATATCCGATTTTCATTCGATTTAATATGCAATTCAGCGAATTAGGCTTATCTTGTTAATCTGAACCTCGATTCTAGTTTCTTCAGAACTATCTTTAAAGTCGTATACTCCATCTCTTCTGGTCCGAGCCTCGCTGGCATGAAGGGACCGTGCCGCCTTATGTAATCGGCTGCTTTATTCGCTATCTCTCTCGCCCTATCGAAGGCTGGATCGTCGAACATATCTTCAGGACCTACCAACTTCCCTTCATTAAGTTGAAATCCTAGACTCCCAACCCGAGGTGGGCCGTCAAATCTTGTGCATTTTGCATATTTTATCGAGACAGGCATCAATGGTCCATTGTGGGAGCCCCTCATCCACCCTGCTACTAGGTGTGGGAAGGCGAAAGTCTCCAAAACCTCCCCAACTGCTGGGAGTCCATGTTGTGCCCTTATAAACATAACAGGATCATCTTTGCCAACGTATTTTCCTGCTATTAGAGACAATCTAGCTGTACTTGCAACTGCTGCTAAGAGACTATCTTTACGTCTAAACACCGACTGAATCACGTACCTCCCCGTAGTTCCTATCAAAGCCAATAAGTCGTATAGCTCTTCAGGGGCGTGAAGATCCACCACTTTGTCTTCATACACATCCATTACTCTAAAAGTGAAACCTTCATGTAAGCTTTCGTCTATGACCAAACCTGCAGTATTGAAGGGGTCGGCAAAAATCTTGTATAGTGGCAAGTTCCAAGCCCCAGGCTCTGTCTTGTCTGCCATGAAGACTATTACAGGTTCGCTTATCCGCTCCTCGAACTCGGCTTCAGCGATCCCTGGCCCCATTCCTTTCAAGTTACCAGAGAAAGCAGTTGCAAGGAGGTCCTGACCAGCAGCGTACAACTTTAGCTTCTTCGAGACCTTCTCCGTTACCTCAGTAAAGGTATCCCAAGCCAGACCATGAACCTCCTCACTATCGATGCCCTTGGCATGGGTCATTATCAGCTGAAGGTCGTCGCCGACATTCGTGACATGGTAGTCTATGAGCAAACCCGCCTCTTTTGCCTTTTTCAGCTTTTCGGATGCTACTCGAATCTGTTCTGGATGGACTACATGATGTCCAACCAAGCTTCCTATATCCGCCTTGATTACAGAAAGGGTAACCTTCATTTCTACAACATCGAAGTCTCTTTACCTCATAAGATAAAAATCTTTATATCAAAAATGGAGAAAGCATTTAAACAAGATTTACATCGAACTTTGAGATTGAGGCGTTGGAGATGCAGATAACCCCAATAACCATCAAATTTCACGAATTGATAGGGTTAGAAGCCCGTGTCATTAAGAGCAGTGATCCTAAATTAAAGAATCTCGCAGGTACAGTTGTTGATGAAACAAAGAACACATTAAAATTATATATTGAAGGCAAGATAAAGATTGTACCAAAGTTGAATTCTTACTTCATCTTTAAGCTGCCAGATGGCATTAAGGTGAGAATTCACGGGTCTTTATTAGTTGGAAGATCTGAAGATAGATTGGGGAGGTTTAAATGAGAATATGAAAAACATAGGTATAGATGTCAAACCGCCTACTAAATCCTGTGACGATGGGTTCTGCCCCTTTCACGGCTCTTTGGGCATAAGGGGAAAACTTCTAAAAGGAAAGGCGGTCAGCATAAAGGCTAAGGACATGGTAATAGTCGAGAGGGAGTATCTGCAAGATATCAAGAAGTATATGATGTATGAAAAGCGCAGGAGTAGGATTCCGGCTCATCTTCCACCATGTCTTGGTGTGAATGAAGGTGATTCTGTAATAATAGCAGAATGTAGGCCTTTAAGCAAGACAGTAGCTTTTGTAGTTATTGAAAAATTAGGTGAGTGATATGTCGAAAAAGTCCCGGGCAGTCTCAGCAAAAGGTGTGGAGGAGTTCAAGATCTACGTAACCAGAGCCATCCCAGTCAGTGCTGTCGTCAACTGTGCAGACAACACAGGCGCAAAGACTCTTAAGATCGTGCAGGTAACGAGGTATAAGGGCAGATTAAGGCGCGTCCCAGCAGCCGCAGTTGGCGATTATGTAATCACTGTAGTGAAGAAGGGGCGTCCCGAACTGAAAAAGCAGACTTTTGGAGCAGTTATCGTCAGACAGAAGTACCCGATTAGAAGGATAAGTGGTGTAAGAGTTATGTTCGAGGATAACGCTGCTGTTATAGTCACCCCTGAAGGTGACTTGAAGGGTACAGATGTAAAGGGACCTGTAGCAGCAGAGGCAGCAGAGCGCTGGCCGAGACTCGCAAACTTGGCGAGTACAATCATCTAAATAGGGGTATTCCAATGTCGTCAAAGCCATCTAAAGTTAGGAAAAAACTTTTTACATCCCCTCCACATATAAGGTCGAAGCAGATTTCTTCACATTTATCAGAAGGGCTGCGTTCTAAATATAATGTGAGGTCGTCACGCGTTAAAAAAGATGACGTTGTCAAAGTGGTGAGGGGCGAGTATAAGGGTATAGAAGGTAAAGTGACTGAGGTAGATGCAAAGACTGGAAGGATTATGGTAGAAGGCATTACTCGTGAGAAGATAGCAGGTGGAACCACGCCCGTAAAGATTCATCCGTCTAAAGTAATAATTATGGAATTAAAACTCGATGATAAATGGAGGAAGGAAAAACTAGAAGCTCGTAAGGAGGAGGCTTAATTATGGTGAAGATGGGAGAAGATAAAAGGACCAAGAGATCAGAGGCGCCTGCCTTCTGGAAGATTCCTAGGAAGAAACTCCGCTTCACTGTAACTGTACCTCCCGGACCTCACCCTAAAAAAGAGAGTTACCCTATAGCTGTTCTCATTCGGGACATTCTAGGTTTAGTCAAGACCTATAGAGAGGCCAAGTCTGTCATTCATGAAGGGAAGATCTTAGTTGATGGCATCCCCCGAAGAACGCCAGATTTTCCTTCAGGTCTTATGGATGTTATCGATATACCCTCAATCGGTAAAACATTCAGGTTGGTTCCTATTCTAGGCCATCCTCTTCATCCGATAACCATTCATGAATCTGAAAAATCTTTGAAGCTCTGTAAAGTGAAGGTAAAGAAGACAGTTAAAGGAGGACAGATTCAATATGGTCTTCATGATGGCAGGTCTATTCTTCTTAGTAATGGGGTGGATCTTAATCCAGGAGATACTTACTTGATTGAAATTCCATCTCAGAAGATCATCGGATCCGTGCAGTTGCAGGAAGGTACCTTGGCCATTATAATTCGGGGAACGAAAGTCGGTCAACTGGGCAAAGTTGAAAAGATAAAACCAGGAACCTTCTCCCGACCTAAAATGGTCTCTATGTCGATTGGAAGCATATCGACCGAGCTTCCATCAGACATCATTTTTGTAGTAGGGGATGAAAAGCCTTTGATAAAGATCGGTGGAGAGATTTGAGTTTGTCCGAAGTTCGAACAATAAAAACAACCGAAAATGTAATGCGTAAAGTAAAGATCGGAAAAGTAGTACTTAACATAGGTGTTGGTAGATCGGGAGAAGTACTTGAGCGTGCAAAGAAGATTCTCAAAGAGTTGACAGGCCGTAAACCGTCTTATAAAAAGGCAAAAAAGACTGTACGTGATTTCGGCATTCATAGAGGTGAATCAATAGCCACGATAGTTACTCTTCGTGGCGATGATGCTTTAGAAACCCTAAAAAATCTTTTGATCGTTAAAGAAAAGAGACTTCCATCTTCATCCTTTGATAAAAGAGGGAATTGTTCTTTTGGGATAAGGGAGCATATAGAGATACCAGGTATGAAGTATGATCCAGAAATCGGTGTGTTTGGCATGGATGTATCTGTTGTATTGGAGCGCCCTGGCTATAGAATATCTAGGCGTAGGAGAGCTAGATCGAAGGTCGGTAAAAACCATATAGCGACTCAAGATGAGGCGATAAAATTCTTTAAGGAAATTTTGGGAGTAGATGTTTATTAATGGTCAAAGTAAGGCATGGTAAAGAGAGAAAGTTTGGTAAAGGCGCCAGATACTGTAGAAGATGTGGACGGTATGGTGCGATGATACAAAAATATAATATAATGCTTTGTAGGCAGTGTTTTAGGGAAGTTGCCAAAAAGATCGGTTTCAGAAAGTTTGAATGAGTGGTGGCCATGCCAGCAAAAAATGTCTTAGCTAACCTATTCTCAACGATCTACAATAATGAGATGAGGAAGAAGAAGGAGTGTATTGCCATACCCGCCTCTAAGCTTGCCAGTGAAGTTCTAAAGACGATGCAGAGGTACAAATACATAGGAGAGTTTGAGTATATCGATGATGGACGTTCAGGGAAATTAAGAATTCAGCTTCTTGGAAGGGTCAATAAGTGTGGTATCACTTCGCCTAGATTTCCTGTTAAAAAGGACCAGTATGGTGATTGGGAGCGCCGATTTCTACCCGCGATAGGTAGTGGGATATTGATTGTATCGACACCAAAGGGGATAATGTCACATAATGAAGCCATGAACCTTGGTCTAGGCGGTAGGCTCATAGGATATGTTTACTGATTCTGATCGACTTTAAGATTTAACAAAGGCTTCCTTAATTGGAAATGAGAAGGCAAGTATAAAGAATGGGATAACCGTTGAGATCTAACTTGCATCAATCTTTTTATAAATCTGGATTTTCATTTTATCCATGAATGTAGCACCTTTCGTTGGGTCTCCTCACGATGTAGTGGAGAAGATGTTAAAGCTGGTCAAGCCAAAGCTTGGTGAAATCCTCTACGATCTAGGTTCAGGTGATGGGAGAGTTCTTATTATGGCAGCAAAAAGGTTTGGTACAAATTGCGTAGGTATAGAGCTCCGTGGCGATCTGATAAGTAGGGCTATGGAGGAGATCAAAAGGTTGAACTTAGAGAGCAGAATCCAGATAATTAAGGGTGATTTCTTCGATATAGATATATCCAATGCTGATATCGTCTTTCTATATCTCACAACCTCTGCAAATGAAAAGTTGAGGCCAAAACTTGAGAAAGAACTTAAGAAGGGAGTCCGTGTAGTATCCCACGATTATGAAGTAAGGGGCTGGATACCATCAAAGGTTTACAAGGACGAATTGAACGGTCATTTGATCTACCTTTACGTCTTCGACCCAAAAAAGATTACTAAAAAAAGTGAGAGTATTATACATGAAAACAGAATTCCTTATCCATTCTATTACTCCACCTGATCCTTTACACCGTTTTAAATCTGTTAGGTAGTAACCTTATCCAACTTTTTTTATCATGATAACCTTAAGGAATATTAAAAAACAGATTTAAAGTAAAAATCTTTAGGTACTGTGTGGTGAAGGCAGAAAAGTTCGATGCGATAGTGGTTGGAGCCGGTCCTGCAGGGACTACTGCTGCATACGTAATGGCAAAGGCAGGACTTGATGTAGCACTACTTGAAAGAGGAGACTACCCCGGAGCGAAGAATATGTATGGTGGGGCAATATATAGGTGGCCTATCGAGCTTGTCGTCCCTGACTTTGTAGAAAAGGCTCCAGTCGAGAGGAAGGTTACAGAACATAGGCTGATGGTCCTCTCGAAGAGATCGGGTCTAACCTTGAGCTTTAAAGACCTGAGTTTTGCTCAACCTCCTTACAATGCCTTCACGACCCATAGGGCCAAATTTGACTGCTGGTATGCTGGTTTGGCAGAACAGGCAGGTGCCTTGCTTGCAACTTCAGTGAATGTAACCGATCTAATCTGGGATGGTAAGAAGGTTGTGGGCGTAAGGGCTGGGAGCGGTCCTGAAAACGAATTGTACAGTGATGTTGTGATAGCTGCCGATGGGGCTAACTCTAGGCTAGCTGTAAAGTCTGGCTTGCGCCAACCTTTAAATCCTAAAGAAGTTGCTCTAGGAATAAAAGAGATTCTTGAACTTAGATCTGAAACCATCAGATCAAGGTTTAACTTAGAAAAAGGTGAAGGAGTGGCTATTCAAGTAATTGGAGCAACACATGGGATGATGGGAGGCGGCTTCATCTATACAAATCGAAATAGTTTGAGCATAGGCATAGTAGTATTACTGGAGCATCTAATTCGATCGAAGATGAAGCCGTACGATATTTTGGAAGAATTTAAGTGCCATCCCCTTATAATACCTCTGATAAAGGGAGGAGAGCCAAAAGAGTACAGCGCCCATCTAGTTCCTGAAGTAGGCTATTACGGGGTTCCTAAGTTATACCTTGACGGGTTACTGCTGGTTGGAGATGCCGCTTTTCTTACTAATAGCGTATACCAAGAGGGAGTCAATATGGCGATAGAATCTGGTCTGTATGCTAGTAGAACCGTTATAAAAGCGAAGGAGAGGGGAGACTACTCCTCAAAGACCTTATCTGATTATGAGAGAACCCTTAGGTCCAGCTATCTAATGAGGGAGTTATACCAATTGAGAGATCTACCAGAGATTTTTGAGAGCAATCCTCGCCTTTTCAGCCTCTATCCTGAGATTATCAACTATGTAATGAAGGAGCTCTTGACGATGGATGGTGAACTGAGGCGGACTAAACTTAAAAAAGTCATGAAGACGATCCGAGAGAAGGTTAGCTTATCGAACCTTTTAAGGGATCTGATAAAGGCAAGGAAGCTTTTACCTTGAAATCCCCCTCAAGGTTTTCTTCTCAAAATACCTTTTGTTGACTTATCCTCCCTTACTTCATAACTATTTTTTAACTTCTCTATCAGAAGTTTCCAGAATGCCCCACTTAGTTTGCTATGTTTGATGGTAGATTGATAGTGATTTTATAACGAAAACTATATACGAATTATCATCTTTATGATCATGATCTTTTCTTTTGGAATCGTGGAACAATAACAAAGATTATGAAAAGCATACCATAAATCAAAATATGTCATCCTATAAATTCAGTAAACCCTTTTGACGTGTAACTTGCATAAACGCCCAATATATTATTACTTCTGATATGGATCATACGGCAATAGATGAAAAAGTGCCTAATTTGACTCAATATGAGGAGTCTGGAATTGTGAAAAGTACTAAAAGATTACAATTGATTCTAGATATAATGATAGATATCGTTGATAAAATAGAGAAATTGTGAAATTATCGATCGTTTACTAGTACTGCCTCTACCACCTAAAGTACGTCTTAGAATAAATATATACTTAGTAAAGAAGAAAGAGTTTAATATTCAAATTCCGATCATATTTCAACATGTCTAACTCTAGATTTCTGCAATCAGTCAATATAGGCTCTTTTCTTTTAACAGTAACAGTCAATATACTAGCTAACGCGTTACCTTTGAATGGAAGGACCCAAGGCGAGATTTCTGATCTATATCCAAGTCTGATTACTCCTGCGAATTATGTTTTCTCGATATGGGGGTTCATCTATGCTTTACTCTTTATCTTTATTTTCTATCAGGCATTGCCCAAGAATAGAGAAAAAACCTTCCTGAGTCGGATAGGCTACTTTTTTGCGTTAAGCAATATTGCCAATGTTACCTGGATATTTCTCTGGCACTATGATTACATCACATTGTCCCTCATACCGATGTTTGTTCTATTGGGTTCTTTGATTGCGATCTATCTTAGGCTTCAGATTGGCAAATCAGATGTTCCTTTGAAAGAAAAATTGTTTGTTCATCTACCTTTCAGTGTATACTTGGGTTGGATTACAGTCGCACCTATCGCTAACGTTGCTTCTGCACTAGTCTCGATAAATTGGGACGGTTGGGGAATTACTGAAGTTAATTGGACTATTATAGCCATCATAATCGCCTTGATTATTACACTGGCAGTAATTTTCACAAGAAAGGATATTGCTTACAGTCTTGTTATCATCTGGGCCCTCGCTGGCATTGCTATCAAACAGATGGAAAATCAGAGTATCGTAATGACCGCAAGTGCAAGTGCAATAATCATTGTGATAGCATTGATCCTGGTGTTAGTCTCAAGTTTCTTAAGAAGAAAATGATGAAAGTAGATTCAGAAAGTATCCCGAATTTAACCTTAGGGTATGTTTCTTAGGATACTCGTTCAATTTAACTTCCGTTCATCATTTGGCTAGTAGTCAAAGAAAAATATAAGGTGGAAGAGAGGACTTTAACACGTTTTATTTAGATTGAACAATTTAAAATCGAGATAGAGACTCCACCCGAATCTTCCAATTAAGAAGATACGAAAAGTTTACATTTACTAGAATAATATAATAGTGCAATATGTTAGTCTGTCCAAACTGTAAATATGATAAGATAACTATAACCCAAAATTTGAACGCTACAGGTTCCTCTCTTCATACAATATACCTTCAAGCCAGATGTGAAAGATGTGGTCAAGCCTTGGTTGTGGAGTTCGTTCCTAACAAAATTCAAGCTCATTATATTGATTGATTAAATTGGATAATTAAATAAGTTCTAAACCCATTTCCATAAAAATCCCTATGACTAGTGATTGATTAGAGATTAGAGAAGATAGCTTTTGTATGACGATCATTCTTATTAATTTGGAAGATAAGATACCACTATAGTGGTTGTAGGATAATATTGAAGAGGGATAAAGAAAAGTGATTTATACTTAAAATCAAAGATTCTAATGAGCCAGGTAGTTAAAATGCTCGATTCAGGCATCTACAACAAAGGAGAGATAGATATGCCGTCTGTAGACGATCTTTTATCAGAGTTGCCAAAGGATTCTGGTGCTATCATGACCTTCATAGGAGTTGTAAAGGAGGTTGGCAAGGATGGTAAGAAGGTGATTGGACTTGAGATAGAATCCTACGACGAACATGCAAATTTGACTATAAAAGATATCTGTAATGAGATCAAAGAGAAGTATGGCCTATCTTTGGCAAAGATCTATCATCTTAAAGGCTCATTTAAGGTAGGAGAACCACTTGTACTTGTCATCGTGGCTGGAAGGCATAGAAAGCAGACCTTTCAGGCTTTGCAGGAAGCAATCGAGAGGTACAAAAAGGAACTGGCTGTATGGAAAAAGGAATTTTACGTTGATGGAAGCGAGGAATGGATAAGTGGCTGATTTTTTATGAGATATTATTTGTTTGTGACTCGTATATTCATTATATAAAAGTATACCTCTTATAGGAATAAAGTCTTAAGCAACTTTAAAATTTGATTGATATGAGATGCCAAGTCTGTAATCGCATAATATCCGGGAAACCCATAACTAGACATACATGTTGTGTCAATAAGCTTTATGTATTCTGCTCAGAAGCATGTATGAAAAGATGGACTCAGAATTGGTTAAGGCGCCAAGAGCAGATCAAGGTTAGGAATATACGTAAAAATCCGTTTTAAATTAAATATCTTTTTGGATTCATCCTCCACTTATAGGAGGAAGTATGGCCAAAATATCCCCATCTTTTAACTTTCTTTTATTAAGATCAATGACAGCCTCTCCGTTGACCAAGAAGATCCAGTTGTCTTTAGATTTCTTTTCGAA
>JAKLZD010000128.1 GCA_024256245.1 Candidatus Methylarchaceae archaeon HK01M | reverse complement strand
TTTCTTGAAGTGAGGCTTTCCAATTTGTCTGCCATAGGACTTTATAAAAAGTTGGACTTCAAGATAGTTTCCAAGATCAGATGGTACTATAGGGATGGAGAAGATGCATATATGATGGGGAGACTTCTTTAATATTCATAAATCTCATTAGACAACGTCTTACGGTTTAAAGTGCATAAATTAGGCACCAGACCTAAATGGTGGTAAACATCAATGATGTTGTTTATTATCATAGTAAAATCGTTTTCTATAAAGAAATAAAGATGGCTTTTACATCCCTCATTGCAATCACTAGAACCAAATCTCCTCATGGGCACAACATCCATCGCCTTAATCGTCTCTCCAACGATCCTACATTCAAACCTCTTCTCCGTTTCTGCAAATATCACCGCCTTTACCGATGAGTATTCACTCTTTAGAAGGTAGTCTATATGCCAGAAGCACTTTTTGTCTTTTTTCAAATGCCTCTGAATCCTTCCCATCAATCCTTTTGTGCCATAACCTAAAGCCGATCCTGTATAACCATATAGCCCCCTTCTAAATTCCATAAAACCTAGTCTACCAACCTTCACATCGACCTTCTTGGCGATGTATGTTATCAGAGTGTAGACCCCTTTGTCCTTCTTTATATTTAACAGAATTCAAACCTCCATCCAATTCTAAAGATGTCAAAAGGAGACATATCGATCTACCAACCATATAAGAGAACCATTAAGTAAAGTTTTTTTCATGGTCTTATCCAATCATCTGAGGCGATTATTTTGGACGAAGACCTACTGAGATCAACGGTCGATCTCGCTCAAAAACTTGGTGCGGAGTATGCAGAGGCTAGACTACATAAGATAAAGACAACTGGTTGTCTGTTAAGAAACGGAGTTCCAGAGCCGGCTATGATTGGAGACGCTTACGGCATTGGAATAAGGGTAATCTGTTCTGGCTCTCTAGCCTTTTCGGCTACCAACGATCTATCATGGGATAATATAAAAGTCATTTTAGAGAAGGCTGTCAAAAGAGCGAAGGCATCATCATCCCTTTTAGAGTATAAGATAATTTTAAGCGAAGAGAGGGCGATAAATGAGGATTGGAGAGCAGAGGAGAAGAAGAGCATAGAGAATGTTGGCTTTGAAGACCTTTTTGAAATGTTAAAGAACATTGAATATCAGATAAAGGACGGGAAAGCTGGCGTTGCTTTCCCGAATAGGTTACTTGTATCGACAACTCTTCTTGAAGAAAAGATGTATATGAACAGTAATGGGGCAAGGATAAGGAGCAGGGTACCTCGCTTGGGCTTCTACAGCTACGTCACAACTTCTTACCGAGGCAAGACAGTTACTATAACTATACCTTCTGGCTATTCTCAACTTGGCGAGAGTGGGGGATGGGAGGTAGTAGATAGACTGAAGATTTACGAATATGTCCAAAAAGAGGCGGAGAATCTTGCCCTAGTTGTAAAGAACGACCAAAAACCTCCAAAGGAGACGGTAGATGTTGTTCTCGGTCCTGATGTCAGTGGTATAATCGCTCACGAATCATCAGGTCATCCTGGTGAAGCTGATAGGATACTGGGAAGAGAAGCAGCTCAAGCAGGCGAATCTTATCTAAAGTCTGATGATATAGGTCTGAAGATAGGAAGCGAAGAAGCCTATGTGAGTGACGATCCTACAATTTTACACTCTAATGGTTTTTACCTTTACGATGATGAGGGTGTCCCTGCTAGAAAGAGAATATTGATCGAGGCAGGAGTAATTCGTGAATTTTTACATAACAGATCCACAGCATATGAATTTGGCGTGTCCAGCAATGGTGCATCAAGGTCTATGAGTTACGATAGAGAGCCTATAATAAGAATGGCAAATACTTACATTGAGCCTGGTGACTACTCTCTAGAAGAACTTTTAGAAGATATCAAATCCGGCGTCTATATCAAGTCCTTCATGGAATGGAATATCGATGATAAGCGCTTCAATCAAAGATATGTGGGTCTAGAGGCTTACATGATAGAAAAGGGGGAGATCAAAGGCATGGTAAGGAACCCCATCTTAGAGATCACAACACCTAAGTTATGGAGTAGTGTGGATGCAAGGGGTAAGGAGGTTGAGTTCGTGGCTGCAACTTGTGGCAAAGGAGACCCTATGCAAAGCGCTCCCGTATGGACTGGTGGACCAGATATGAGACTCAGAGCAATTAGGTTAGGGGCGAGATAAGGTGGAGATAATCGAGCTGGCCGATCTAGCCCTCAGAGAAGCATTGAAGCTTGGAGCAACAGATGTATCCGCCATATGTGCCAAGAACAATGAAAACCAGATAAGGTTCAGCAACAACTCTATTACGGTAACCAAGAATATTAAAAATCTAGAGCTTTTCCTCTACATAGCAAAGGATAATAAGAGGATGATAGGTGCCACATCCAATCCAAGCGCAGAAAGGATAAAAATATTCGCTTCAGATCTGATAAAAGCCAGTGAGGTAATATCGCCCAGTTCAGAGTATACACCACTGCCAAAAGGAGAATTCAGTTATCCATTACACGGAATTTACGATAAAAAATTGGCTGAAGATGGGGTAAAATTGATAGATTTCGCTAAAGAAGCTGTAGATGCAGGGATCGAAGCAGGGGCAACTAGGGTTTCAGGTTCTTTGATGACTTCAGAGGAAGAGATTACTATTATTACATCAGGAGATGCTAAGGGAAAGGATAAAACAACAAAGATATTGCTCAATGTGAGGGCTTTTACCAATGAAGAGACGAGTGGTCATGGACTATCATGTGCTGCAAGGATCGCCGACTTTAATCCTTCTGAAGCAGGAAGAGTAGCAGGAGAATATGCAAAAATCTCTATAAACCCTCATTCTTGGGAAGAAGGTATCTACGACCTCGTTACAATGCCTACTGTAACAGCGGATATAGTTCAGCATATCGGCTCCTTTTCATCAGCGTTCACGGTCGATGCTGGCTTCTCCTTCTTGGCTGATAAAGTTGATCAGAAGGTAGGTGTAGATGAATTTACTCTGAGGGACTATGGTGTGGTAGAAGGAGGCCTTGGGGGGAGAGGTTTTGATGATGAAGGCGCACCGACTCGTGAGAATATAATCATCGAAAAAGGTGTATTGAAGGGTTACCTCCACAACTGCACTACGGCAAGAAAATTTGGTAAGTCTTCTACAGGCAATGCAGGAATAATAGAACCCCATCCCTGGAACCTTATAGTGGACCCTGGAATGATGAGTTTAGATAATATTATAAAAGAAGTAAAAAAGGGCATTTTAGTAACGAACAATTGGTATACAAGGTTTCAGAATATGAGGACTGGGGAGTACTCAACGATTCCTAGAGATGCAACATTCTTGATAGAAAATGGCAAAATAAAGCACCCCGTCTCAGGGCTTCGAATAAGCGATAGCATTCCAAGACAGCTTAACAGCATCCTCGGCATATCTAAGGATAGAAGGTGGATCGAATGGTGGGAAGTATCTATCCCAACTCTTGCTCCTGCAATGCTTATAAAAGATGTCACGATAACGAAGGCTTTACAATGATACGTATAGTAAAATATAAAAGGTAGAAAAAAATCACTCATATTAAGTTATGAGGTGATTAAAAAAATGTGTGCACAAGCTATCCCTGCAGTTACTCAAACCGGACAGCCCATCCTAATCCTTAGGGAGGGTACTGCCCAAACCAAGGGTAAAGACGCTCAAAGAAATAACATAATGGCTGCTAAACTGGTAGCAGAGGTCATAAGGTCCTCTCTAGGGCCACGAGGTATGGACAAGATGCTCGTCGACAGCCTAGGTGACGTTACGATAACCAGTGATGGAGCGACTATACTGAAGGAGATCGACATTCAACATCCATCAGCGAAGATGATGGTTGAAATCGCAAAGACCACCGATAATGAAGTAGGAGATGGGACGACCTCATCGGTAGTCCTCGCAGGAGCTCTTTTAGAGAGAGCTGACGAACTCATCAACAAGGATGTCCACCCAACAACCATAGTGGATGGTTATAGAAAGGCTGCTGAGCAGGCACTAAAGGTGCTCGACAAGATAGCAGTACCTATACCTGCTGACGATAAAGAATGGCTCGCCCAGATAGCCAAGACGAGCATGGAGACGAAGATGGTATCAAGAGAAAGTGGTGTACTGGCAAACCTTATAGTAGATGCTCTACTTCAAGTGGCTGAAAAAGTGAACGGTGAATATAGAGTAGATATAGACGATGTAAAAGTGGAGAAGAAGCCTGGTACCTCTTTAGGTGAAAGCATGTTGATAAGGGGTATCATAATAGACAAAGAGATAGTTCATGCTGGTATGCCGAAAAGGATCAAGGAAGCGAAGATAGCTCTCATAAATGCTCCTCTTGAGGTAGAGAAGACGGAGTTCGATGCCAAGATCAATATAAACAACCCTGAGCAGATAAAGATGTTCCTTGATGAAGAGAACCGTATGTTAAAGGCTATGGTGGAAAAGATATCTGATGTAGGCGCCAATATAGTTATCTGTCAGAAGGGCATTGATGATATAGCCCAGCACTATCTTGCAAAAACGGGTATGATGGCTGTGAGGAGGGTAAAGCAGAGCGATATGGATAAACTGGCAAAGGCTACTGGAGGTAGAGTAGTAACGACTCTTGAAGATATGAATGAAAGTGATCTGGGATTTGCTGAACTGGTCGAAGAAAAGAAGATCGAGGAGGACAGGTGGGTATTCATCGAGGGTTGTAAGAATCCTAAAGCTGTGACGATTTTAATCAGGGGCGGTACTCAGAGGATAGTCGATGAGGCTGAAAGATCGGTACACGATGCCATCTGTGTAACAAGAGACGTCATGCAGAAGCCTGCGATAGTTGCGGGTGGTGGGGCACCGGAGGCTCAGATAGCATATGAATTACAGGAGTGGTCCCACACGCTCTCTGGCAGAGAGCAATTAGCTGTTCAGAAGTTTGCAGAATCTATCGAAATAATTCCTCTAACACTTGCTGAAAATGCAGGACTAGATCTTATAGACACTCAGGTAGAGCTAAGGGCCAAGCACGGTCAAGGCCAGAAATGGGCGGGTATCGGAATCTTGGACGGAGGAATCATTGATACATTTGAGAGAAGAATCTATGAACCGGTCATCGTCAAGGAGCAGATAATAAAGTCAGCTACAGAAGCCGCATGCATGATACTTAGAATCGATGACGTAATAGCCTCCAGTAAGATGAGGGAGCCAAGGACACCACCAATGCCCGGTGGACCCGGTGGGGGAGAGTTCGAGTAAGTCCTTCCCCGACTTTTTATTTTAATCTTAATAGTTAGACTATTTCAAAATCTCTATTTATAAGCCTATAGCATATCCTAGATGACTTCATGATAGAATTTCGGTGTAAAGTTTGCAGAAATATGATCTTATAATAATAGGCGCTGGATCGGCTGGATGTATGGCCAGTATAACTGCTTCCGAGCACAGCTCTAAAGTACTGATGCTGGACTGTAAAGAATTCAAAGAGATAGGTAAGAAAGTCTGTGGGGATGCTATAGGCGCGCATCACTTTAAAACTGCCGAATTAAAGAATCCTCCAAGCGATGTAGCAAGGGGTCGGATAGATGCCGTCCTTGTCTACTCCCCCTCTGGAAGGAACAGTTATAAGATAGAGGGGGAGGGTTTCGCTTTAAATAGATACGAGTTTGGTCGTTGGCTTTTAAATCAAGCTCTAGACAAAGGTGTGGAACTAAGACCTGATACAAAGGTAATTTCCCCTATCATAGAGAAAGAGAAGGTCGTTGGAGTTAAGGCTGTAGATACCAAAAAAAGGGGAATCCAATCCTTCTTAGGTAGAACTGTCATAGATGCGAGTGGATGGACTGGAGCTATAAGAAGAACTTTGCCCGAAATGCATGGGCTTGTCAAGGAACCGTCATGGGAAGATTTTGCGGTATGTTATAGAGAAGTCAGAGAGTTAAAGGTTGAGATAGAAAAACCGAATTCAGCCAAAATCTACTTAGATGCAGATATCGCCCCCCAAGGATATTGGTGGTTCTTCCCACAAGGGGACAAACTTGTAAATATCGGCATAGGAGTTAAAGGTGGGCTTGGAAACGATCCGAAACGTCTCTTCAAAGACCGTATTGCAAATCTTCCTGTTCTTAAAGATTCAAAGGTTATAGATAAAGGTGGGGGGGCAGTACCGACTAGAAGGCCTCTTCATTCTCTTGTGGCTTTTGGAACCATATTTGCTGGTGACTCAGGTTTTACGGCAAATCCGATACATGGGGGCGGCATAGGACAGTCGATGATATCAGGACGTATAGCTGGAAGGGTTGCAATAGAGAGTTTGAATGAAGACGATCCAAACAAGATATTATGGAGAGTGAACAAGGAGTATGTTGATGCTTATGGGATGAAGGCTGCTGGCTTGGAGATCTTCAAAATCTTCTTGCAAGAGTTGGACAATGAAGATCTTGAGTTCGGCATGAGAAATAAGCTGATAACCGAATCTGACTTGGATAGACTCAGTTACGGTAGTGGGCACCTATCGATAAGTGAAAAAGCCAAGAGGATAATTAGGGGGATAAGGAGATTGAGCGTTCTTAAACATTTGGCCGAGACTGCTAGATATATGAAGAAGGTCAGGAAACTCTACGAGAATTATCCTGAAGAAGAAGATTATGAAATCTGGTCGATATCCGTCGATAACCTATTCTCTGAATTTAAGAAGATTTACATCTGATTGCTGTCAATTAAGACGAAAGATAACTTCTAAATTATCTTTCGTCTTTCTTTATGCAAGGTTTTGGAGGGAGGCTATCACCAGGTTAAGCCCCAAGTTTGGCAACTTCTTTTACTTTCTTCTTCGATCTGGTGCTTGACTTTGTAGACTTACGGGATCTTCTCTTATTTTGTTCGGCCTTGGGCTGAGTAGGTTGACTGTCATGATATGGAATCGTCTCAGATTGAGTAGTTACGAACTGTACAGAATCGGGCTTAGGCTCTTCATAGGCAACTTTTACAGCCTCTATCAGCTCTTCTGCCTTTAAATCCTGTTCTCCGATCTCTTTTGTTGCTTTTGGGTGGTCTATCTCGTCTATAGGCATTATTGTGGGTGCAGTCTCTATTCCATTGAACCAGCTTCTTATCTTACTTAAGATTCCCATTTCAAGAAATTCTCTAACATCAGATAGATATGTAACAAATGGTCAACTTCTTTAAACAATCATGTCAAAGTCGATGTGTGGGTTGGAATTTCTACCAACCATTTTTTATCGTCGTTGGATGACAAATTAATGAAACCTCCTTGCCCATGGATGTGCGTTTCACTTCTTGGTCATGCGCAGATATTCTTGAAAGAAGTCTATGAGACTAGGTAGTCAACTTTTATTTCACACGAAGAACTTCAAATAATTGTAACGGGAATCGAGGGAGTATTAGTACAAATGTCATCTTGGTCATTTGGAGATAAATGAGTGTATAGTATTAATATCAATATCTGGGGATTGACTGGAACTATCAATTCAAAGGTTATTGGAGAATTAAAAGTTACAATGGTAGATGTCGAGTATGATTGTTATATAATAGAACTAATAGGAGTTGGACAATATTTACATCAAGGAGAGACAGGAACATAGACAAATCATGTAATTTGATATCGTCGGAAATCTGATTTAACTTTGTTCAAGTATGGCCAAAATTATATGATAATAATGGCATAACCTGAATATCATACACATATTATGGTAGGTAATGCAACTTATAGTCCTCCAAG
>JAKLZD010000046.1 GCA_024256245.1 Candidatus Methylarchaceae archaeon HK01M | reverse complement strand
GATCGCGATAGAAGTTCAGAACTAACCTATCATCATCATACTTGGCATCAACCACCTTCTCAAAAAGACCTGTACTCTGTAGAACATCAACTATCGAAACGGCAGTCGCACTGTAATCATGTGAACCGTATATTACATATATGGGTATGTTGTTCGCCTTTACTTCTCTCATCTTTGAGGCAGCCCTCTTAACAGAGAGTAGATCTGGTATGTTGACATCAAAAAGATCTCCAGAGATTACGATGAAATCCACCTTCTTTTCTATGCACTTTTCCATAGCTTTCTCAAAGGCCCTGATATTCAGATCTCTCAAGATTTGGTTTCTCCATGCTCCCACATGGCAGTCTGAGATATGAGCAAAGCTGTACGTCATTTATATCACCCTACAAACTTCCTTCTTTGCTTCTTTGTGGTACTTAATTTTGTAATTAGCTCTTCAAATAGTGGAATCTGAATTGGGATGGCAAATTTCGTGAAGTTGCTGCTAACGATAGCTTCTCCCTTGTCTAAGCTTGCTATTGTTCTATCATCATCTGAAAGGTCTTGGGCAGCACTTTCAATGATGGCATGTCGTTCAATAGCCATCTCGTTTCCCAAGATGATTTTGGTGTTTATATTTGCTAACACTGTCCTAGGGATTAGACTGGTGAGCTGAGTTATAGCAATCAAACCAACCCTGAACTTCCTACCTTCCCTTGCTATGGTACTGTAGATGTTCTCTCCAGCAGCCTCTATAACATGCGAGCCCAAGACTCGTGGGGCTTCTTCAATCACTACACTGACTATGGGCTTCTCTTCGAGCTCACCTTGAGATTTGTACCTCTGATAACGATGGAATATTTCGTTGCACACAATGCTTCCTATTAGAAGCTCAGCTTCATCCAGCAATCTAGAAGTATCAATTACAACGGTCTTCCCGCTTTCGAGAGCTCTTACAATATCCTTTGTGGTGGCTTCCCCAGCCTTGTTGCTGAACACCTCGGTCCGGCACTGGAAGTTACCCCGATCATCCATGTACACTCCCAATATGTTATCAAACTTCCTCCTTAAGACAGTCAGCGTCCGATCAGAGACTCCCTCAACTTCAATACCCCTTACGATGTTTTCGATCCAATTCTCCTTGTACTGCCTGAAATACAGACCAATGGCTTCGTCCTGGGCTTGAGTAAAACTGACGATTCCATCGAAGTGCCAAGGTTTGATTGACTTTAGATTGATCACAAGTGTGTTAGCACCGACTGGGGGTGTCGAGGAGTAATAGACAAGGTTCTCTTTGGCTGTTGGGTGGTCTTTCAGCCCTTTCTCATGCCTTCCAAAATATTCATCATGGGGATCCAAAATCAATAATCCAAACTTTGAGAAGCCTAGTATACTCCATAACATCACTTTGACTAGATTGCTCTTACCTCTACCGGTTGTTGCTGGAATTAGAACGTGGTGAGTTAATACTTCGTTACCATTAAGATAAACATTTACTTCCAAGACCTTGGATCCGCTTCTGACTTTTCCAATATAGATCGGGTCAGAGGGTTTCGTTAGAAAGGCCAGATCTTTGTTTTTGATTATCCTCAGAGAAGAGAAAAAACTGGGCAAGGTCTTTGGGATTCTTATATCAACTCCACGCACGCTTGCCACAGCCTTTACCTGTGCGATTACATAATTTCTAAGCTGGGGCTCTAGAAAGTCAAGCCCTGCCCCATACCCTTCGAGCTTGAGTCCAGTAGCAAGCTCTCTAATTCCTTGAGGAATCTGGCTACCATATATCAGGTCATTCACCTGGAGTATAAGATGGTCGCGCTTATTTTCCACAACCAAAAGGTCACCTAGCTCTAATTCTTGACCGCTCTTTTCTCTGATCAGGATTCTGCCTACCTTTCCTGCAAAAACCTGACCTATGATATCTATCTGTTCCACAGAGTCACCCCATTATCAAGTTAAGTACATTATGGGAATCAACTGCATGAATATGCCTTACAAACTTTTCCCACTTGCCCAACTTCGATATCTCTGAGAGAAGCATGGATTGATAGTGTCCAACTTCATCATTTCTTATCCTAGCAAACTTATCAGCATCGATTAACCCGTAAGGATAACCTGGAAAACTGACATCTGAAGAGTTTAAAGCTAGCTGAGCCAGAATCTCTTCGATCTCTTGTGGACTGAGGTTGAGAAACTGCCCTCTTTGAATCTCATACCTAAAAATGTGCTCTGATACTTCATGTAATTTGACCACAAGTATCATTGCATCGTGGTTAGGACTCATAGCTTCTGCCACAGAGAGATACCATTTACTATGTAGAGTTGAACTATCCAAGGATAATTTATAGATTGCACCTATTAATGAAAGGCCAGTATCGGTATAGAGTTGGCTGGTCTTTGAAAGGCCAGTAACTAGAACGCCCTTTGAATTCGCTAATTGGTATAGTCTTCTGCAATACTTACCTTCGTTGGTTAGTGCAGTTTGAAGTGTTCCATCCATAACTATTACATCGCCTTCTCGAAGTTCTTGTTCTATTACATGTTGTGAAAATTGCCATTCTGCAAATCTTCTAGCAATTGATGCTACTCTTTCGATATCAGCCCTTTGTGTACCCAAGGTAACAGTACGATCCCATGAGTTGAACGAAAGATCTTTCTCGTCAGGTAGGAGAGAGGCAAAATCAGTATGTAACGGAAAGATCATCGTATCATAGAATATTTCACCTTCTCTAAAGGTCGAATATGTTGTAGAGAAGAACTCTATACGTTTCGGAATCTTCACTTCCCTTATCCTTTCCTTGCCTTTAAATATGTTAAAGCAAACACGATTTATTTGGACAGAAAAGTTTGGTGCGCCTAGAACTTCTTGATTCCCACCATCGATAAAAGCTATTTTCTTATCACTTTTTGAAGACTTAATGGGTCTGAAACTATCTTTATTAAATGGAATGGATTTGTAGTCAGGATTACTGAAGAATGGGTTGCCTAGGTTGTCTTCAATAATTTGTTGATCTAGATTCTTCACTATTATCCTGATGGCCTCTACCGACATAATTATATCACTAAATAATATATGAACATATTCAAATTTATTTCGTATATCATACAGGAATTATCTCGATTAAATAAGAAACTAGTTGAAGAATTTACTGTTAGGTCGTCTCATAAAAAACACAGATAACGAAGGAGATATCCACATTGTTGGATCACTTAAATTAAACACCAACTTGCCAGATGCTAATAGAGAATCTCAGGGAAAATCCAGATCATCAGAGGATTGTTACAGAAGAAATCAAGATAATCCTATCAAATGATGTTTGACAACTTGGACGAGTTTACTTCTTTTATCGTATATATCTATTATTGGAACTCTTAAGTTGGATGGTTTCGACTTAAGTCTTGCAACCATCCCAGTAATGGCCAATATTGGAGGAGTTACGCCCTTCATGATCGTTTCTAAGTCTCCCTTATCCTTGGCCGTAATGATCTTGTAGATATCCCTCCTTTTAGCTGTGATAGAACGAAGGCCTTCTATGAAAATTATGTCTATCCCTTCATCTTCGAAATTTTTGAGGATTTCTTCTAACTTTATTTGGGAAACCCCTTTCTTTATTACAACAACTTCTTTTGAAGCCACGATCGCTATTACTTTCGCCCCAGCTCGAGCATGTCTCCATGTATCTTTGCCCTCTACATCGATAGTAAAATCTGGCTCATGGACATGCTTTACTGAAGCTATATTGAAGCCTTCTTTACTAAGGTTAGAGATCAGATACTCTATCGTAGAGGTCTTTCCAGAATCTTTACTTCCTATAACGGCTACTACCTTTGCCATTTTGATCACTGATCATGAACCCATTTCCTTTGATACTAAAAAGGAATTACTTCAACTTTCCTTTTCAAAACTTTCCATCTTGAATGATATTATATCCTTGGCCTTTTGTAGATCAATAAATACTTCTGAAAGTTCAGAATAGAAGAGCTAAATAAATTAGATGATAAACTTTAGATACAAATATCCATTTAGTAAACTTGGGAGGGTTAAGAAGTCGGTGCTAAAAATAAGATCTTATGATGTTGGAAGCATACCTTTCTTTGGGGACTTTGAGAAACTCTCAAGAGGGGCTATGGACTTCAATTCTCTCCTTTCACTGCTTTATGGAAAGGATCACTCTGCATGTGAACCTATAAATTATTTTGAGAAGGAAGTTATAAGAGTCTTCTTAGACAAGCTTGAAGCAGGTATAACTACCCCAAACTATCCACAATTTAGAGATATGAACACTATGTTCCTAGATTCGATAGATGGTATCCAAGAGACTGGGGGCGGTTATACTGTAGTCAAAGATTTATCTGTTAGACCCGAGATGACAAAGATTCCCGAGGTTCAAGTAGTTAAGAGGAATTCACGATATTTACATGAAAAGATAGATGCTCCTCTAAAGGTCAAGATCTGCATCACTGGTCCTTATACATTATCGTCCCTCTTTTTAGATCGTAGAGTGAACGTATTCAGTGAATTGGATGAAATTCTTTCAAGGTTCGTCTCAAATAACATCTACAAAGACAGATACTCCTCAGTGGATCTGGTTGCCATCGATGAACCAGTCTTTGGGTTTCAAAGCGACCCTATGATCGACTATGGCACTGAAGGAAGAGAAGAACTTCGTAAGGCTTGGGAGAGGATCGCTCATAAAGCGACTTCTAAGGGGGTACGCTCGTGCATTCACCTCCACAACACAGTAGATGAGTTATTTTGGGAGATAGACTCCCTGAACATCATCGAATCTCATGTTGATGACCCTATCTATAAATCAAAAAGGACAAAACAACTTCTTGAGAAGACAGATAAGTTTCTGAAAGCGAGCTTATGTATCACAGATTTTGATAGACTTATCAGAGATAAGATCTTGGCTGCGCCCAATAGAAAAAAGGATGAATCGACTTTAATGGAAAGTGTTGGGAAGACTTGGGTAGAGATAAAACAGGGGAAGTATGACCCAAAAGAGTTTCTTGAAACTGTAGATACCATGAAAAGAAGGTTGGCTGAGATAATTGATCGTTATGGGATCGAAAGAGTTCTATACGCTGGTCCTGAATGTGGAATGAAGAGCTTTCCAACATATGAATGTGCATTAGAATGTCTAAAAAGAGTGTCTGAAACCTTAAAGACCAACCAGATGACGAATTGAGAAAGGTGAATTTATATCATGCACCAAAGGGGAAGTAGCTTTTTCAATAAATCAATCATTTTAATTGGTTCAATTTTTATATAATAGTATTTTTAGATCTAAAACATAAAAGTGGTAAGCGTGAGCATAGTTATAGGTGTTGATATAGGAACCAGCGGGATAAGAGCCCAAGCAATAGAACTGGAGAGCAAGAAAGTTCTATCGACAGCAATAACCTTACGCCACCCATTACCCGGCAGTAACGTCATGGATCATTTAGATTTCTGTATAAGTAATGGTGTAGAAGTTGGGCATAAGATCGTTGCCCGAGCCGTTGAGAACGTCCTTCTTAGTCTCGATGTGAACCTTAAGAAAGTTGAGAGAATAGCTTTTTGTGGAAACCCGATACAGTTATCGATATTTCAAGGAATCGAAATAAGGGATTTGGCTTATGCAGGTGATGCTGCACTTGAAGCTATCGGGCTCTCTAGATTAGAAAGAAGGGCTACAGTAATGAATGCAGACAAAGTTGGTTTAAGCATGCTAAACCCTAAAGTCGATGTATGCATCCCTCCTGCTGTTGTTCATATGATAGGAGCCGATGCCATAGCTATGATCTTTAAGTCTGGTCTATTGGATAGGAAAGAAATAGCTCTAGTGACAGACTATGGGACGAATGCTGAAATAGGTTTAATGTTTGGGGATGAAATATATACAGGTTCTGCAGCAGCAGGTCCAGCGATAGAAGGACAGGAAATCGAGAAGGGTATGCTCGCATCTCCTGGAGCAATCTCAGACGTTAATCTATCTGATGATGGCCTTCAAATTACAGTGCTAGACGATGAGATGATTGGCCATCAATCATACTCCGTAGATGCGATAAATGGATCGATCGTTAAGAAAATGGACCCTTACCTACATCCTAGAGGAATCACAGGGACAGGAACGATAGCTGCAGTTTACATAGGAATGCAAAATGGATTGATTCGCTTACCACATATCTCAACACCTGATAAGATAATTCGCTTTTATGGTAACAACATATACTTCACCGAAAAAGACCTTACTGAGTCTGGGAAGGCTTTCGGAGCTTTCAGAGCGGGTCACTTGACGCTTGTAAACCATCTTGGTCTATCACTCGATGATATCAAGACAGCGTATATGGCAGGTGCAGGGGGCACGTACGTTGACGCCTATAAAGCCCAAGGAGTGGGTCTAGTCCCTTCGACTGTAAAAAACATCTACCAAGTAGGTAATACATCTCTTGCTTTTGCGTGTGACATTGCCAAGGATATCGAAGTTCTGGATAAAGCTCAAGAGATTGCTGATCAGCTGAGGCGTACTCACGTCATGTTCCCATTAGAACAGGACTTTAAGAATGCATACATAGTTGAGCTTGGTTTTTGGAGTGGTATGCCCATGGATCAATACCATCACTTTCTCAAGCATTACAAATTACCCGATTACCCTGAAAGAAAATTTATGCCGAAAATTAATAGAATCGTAATTAGAGATATACCGATTCTAGGGGAGAAGGGTCTCCATGTAGTTAGAGAAATAGGTACGATATTGACTCAAGAGTTTGAGGGTTGTACTGGGTGTGAGTCATGTAAAGAAGAATGCCCAGAAGAAGCACTTGAAGTTGTCGATGAAGACGGAAAATTCAGGATTGTAATCCGAACTGATCTGTGTATAGGAATCTCTTGTAAAAGGTGTGAGAAAATCTGTCCTGAAAAAGTTTTCGAGTTCTCTAAACTAAAAGTAGAAGAAAAATAATATTGAAGTGTTGAAGTTCTACTTACTCTCTAAAGTTCTCGTTTTGTCTGTAGTTTTGCACGTTGCTCCTCGACCCACTTTGCATATTCTTTCTGCGAGGCAAGACGAAAATTCAACTGTTTCATAAATGGCTGTATGCCATCTCTTGTCCTAATGCCACTATCTACTCCCAACTCTGCCTGCGCAACACCGACCAGCCCTGTCCTTGGAGGGATTAAAGAAGTCACTACATTTGCTCCGGCCATAAGGCGTAACTGAAGCCCCTTGATCCCATCTACATCGAAGGATGAGGGAATGAGCTTGTCAGGATTGATCAACCTCATCAAAGCTATAACCTTCATTTCATTCAATAGAGGTGGAGGTGGGATGTTCTCCATAGGGGTGTTAGCCTGAGGGATAAAACCCATCTCCCGAACTTGATGAGCCCCAATACTTTTCATTGAGAAGACCGAATTCACCCAATCCTTTTCGGTCTCCCCAACCCCTAGGAGCATCCCATCTTCAATCAACATGCCTTCACTCTTCGCCCAAAGCTTCACCTTTACACGATAGTCGAAGTCTTGATATAACCTAAGATTTCGATACAATTCACGGTTGTATGTCTCTTGATATACAGCAAACCAGTCAGCCCCAGCCCTTCGAAGCGCTCTAATCCCATCTCTGCAGATCGCTCCAGGAGAGGCCATTATGGGCAATCCTGTAGCTTCCTTAATCGCCTTAACGATATTCTCGATTAGACGCCACCCATCAACCCTCTCATAAATAAGAGGATCTTCACTCATCGTCAAATCGATCAGATTTATCCCAGAATCCTTTATCTTATTGGAATAGTCGAGAATTTCATCCAATGATTTCCTATACCTTATCGCTTTATTGTTTGGTTTTCTATAGGCGCAGAATGTGCAAGAATTCCTGCAATAAGTAGTGAAGTAGATGAAGCCGTATGTAAAGACAACATTCTTAAAAAACCTCTCACGCAACTCCTGAGCCGCTGAAAACATGGCATATAGATCATGAATATTTTTTATCCGTGCTAAATGGAGGGTTTCTCTCTTTGACAGTTCTTTGCCGTCTAAAGCTTTTGTCAGGATCTCCATGACTTTGCTATCTCTTGGATTAAAATCGAAAAAAGTCATCACCTCTCAGATGTTCAAGAAGATACCGTCCAGGTAAGTCACGCTTCTTCCAACAGGCTTGATGCGGTTTAAACCCTTGGTTAACATGGCCAACCTTTCCAACCCGAACCCTACACCTGCCCAAGGCTCTGTAATATCCCAATTTAGGTCCATAGGTATTGGACCTACGACAGCAGAAGCGACCTCGATGTCATTTACCAAAATGTCATGAGTCCTCCCGTAAACTACACAGGCCGATTCTCTAATCTCATAATCTTTCAATCCGACAGACTTCATAACTGTGCTTATCATCTCTTGTAAGATGACAGATGGATCTCTTTCGGGGGCTAGCTCTACTATGTTCGCCATCGTAAACTCTGTTGAATGTATAGTCCCTTCTTCCTCCTTCCTAAAGCATGGACCTATCTCAAATATTCGGACAGGGCGTAAGAACCTCCTAATTTTTCTCATGATGTAGTAAAGGTTTGGTGCCAGCATAGGTCTTAAGCACTTATCATCCTCTAACCAGATTATCTGCTTCCAAAGTTTGTTAGACTCATCTATGCCCATACGCTTAATGTAAGATCTTGGCATGAGTATGGGGGTATTAACTTCTGTGAAACCTTTTGGAACAACTGCCTCGGCAACCTTTTTTTCGATGACCTTTAAGGATGAACGGCTTCTACTATTAATCGACTGTTGCACTAGAGTTTTATTATCACTCACTAGCTCTGAGACAAACTTATCAAAATATGCATCACGTTCTGAAACTTCCTCAAAAACCCTTATTAAGAGCTCTGTTGGTGCATTGAGTTCCCTAAGCCGGCGCTTCTGGGTAACCGTGAACTCGACCATCTCCCTACACCAATGGTCTATTCGACTTAACCGAGAACATAGATAAACATTTTAATCAAAATTCTAGTATATATTTCAATATTTCGCCTGATTTTACGTAAAGGCGAGTGCAACCATAGCTAAGACCCCTAATTGTAGGGGGTCGTGAATAAGGTTGTTGGCAGGTAGTTTTTTTAAAGCAGGCTCCGTCAATCCCAATGGTATTGCTGGTGAGGAGACGATCGTCTCTGAGTCCACGATATGTTCATTTAAGAGGCCAGAGACAGGTGCTGCAATCAAGATGAGCCTTGTGTATTTGATGGCTTTAGCTATACTATCTATGAAGATCAGACTCTTGTACCTTTTTTTCAGCTCTGTTACCTTGTCCTTATCGATCTCTATAACGATGACTTTCGCCCCTTTCTTAATCAGGTAATCGATAGCAGATAAGCCAACCCGTCCAGCGCCTACAACTACCGCAGTCTTGCCTTTCACACCTCCCGCGGCTAGCTCTAAAGTTGCAGCATAAGCTCTTCCAGTAGCAAAAGAGTTATCGACAACTTTCTTCCTATTGATATTGAAGGCTGAGAAAACCAGATCGTCACCGGTAAATATCAGATCAACGTTATTCGAAAATGCTTCAAAAAAGCCTGCAATATCGGTGTTTTGAGTAACGAAAGCATCCATACCTATATGCCTCAATATCGCGGCAATGGCTTCTGCAAAGCCCTCTATGATACCCAGCCCTGCAGTGATAGGGACAATTGCGGCCTTACTTTTCATAATTACTCGATCTATTTCTTGGTCGTCTGCCAGATACCTTGCCAACTCTATCAAGGACTTACCTATTTTGGCTTTAAGATCCGCATCATATTCCTTGATAGTATCGGGTATTGAATGGATATCGTCCGTATTTAACCTATCCATACACCTCAATATTCATGCGCCTCCAGGTGATGAATCTGAGAATTTGGTCAGATGGAATTCCGCCATCAATTCTTCTATGGCTTGCATCAACCTTCTCTCCGCTCCTTCAAGGGAAGAGTCCTTTATGATAAGTGTTGCCACCCCCTCAGGTTTATCGGAATCAAGGTTCGTTATAGCTTCATCAACTCCAAAGAAGTTCTTCTCAATCCTAAGATCTTTTACCTCACCCATTATATGCTCGCCTACAATGGTAACACTATCACCTACAACTTGGATATGCTGGTATATCACAGCGGTCTTTGGTTTTACAACTAAATGAGGAAGTTTATTATCTATAAAGATAGATACAAGCAGACTAACCATGTTCACTCCAGATGAGTGATAAACTACAGTTGGAGTTTGACTAGGCAACCTTGCATTGATCTCTATCATCAATGGAATATCGTTACTATCCACTATAGCTTGGGCATCCATCAAGCCAGTTAGGTTCAGTCCTCTTGCCATCTTTTTACTGACCTCCACAAAACTCTTTCGCACATCATCGCTTAACTGATCTGGTGCAAAGGCGCATTTACAACTGTAAGTTTCATCGAACTTTAACTGTGTTATCTGTAGTGGCAGTGGATAGCCCTTGAAGGCTAAAACCTCTAAAGATAGTGCTGGACCGTCGATGAACTTTTGGATAACAACCTGATCATCGATCAGTGATGATCTTTTCAGGGCATCCTTTAACTGTTCTATATTATTTGCTCTATAAACACCTAAACTGCCACTCTTTCTTGCAGGTTTTACTATAACCGGGAAACCTGAATCGGGCCATGTTGATGGATGAGGGATATCTGAAGATTCGAAGAACTCCCTTGATTTTGATTTATCAGAGGATAACCAAAAGGCGGAATTATCTTGCATGTACGGGATACCCATCTGTAATGATAATCTTTCTAAAAGATTCAGAGTCTTGTAATTCTCAGTGGCTGGAAGGATGGCATCTACCGACTTTAAGATCTTTTTTGTAGAATTCATATCCTTCAATAAGTCGAAGGCATAAAACTCATCAGCGAGCGGTGCTGCAGGAACATTCGAGTCCCTATCGATCAAGATTACATCGTATCCAGCTTTCTTTGACAAGTAAGTTGCTTCAGTCCCTTGAAGCCTCCCTCCAACAACACAGATCATCATGGTAGACTGCCCCAAATGCTTGCTTTTTCATCTTCACACAAAATTTAAAAGTTTCTTTAAGGCTTTTTTTATGGGTGCCTAGTCACCCGCCTCGGGAACCCACTCCTAGACTGATCGCATGATCTGGATGAAAGAGGAGTTAAATGGCCCCGAGGCATACATAAAGCCGTCTACAAGATTGGGGCTCTGGCCAGGGGCGGTCAGAGAGGTTCTAGTCCTCTTCAGCCGGGTTCGACTCCCGGGGGCCCCGCTCTTCATACTATCATAGACTTTAGCAATCTGAGGCGTTCTATGATGAAGCTCAGCACCTAACGACATATCTTGAATCTGGACAGCTCCCCACTCTTTATCTTACACCTCTTACACGAGCTCTTCATCCATCCATTCCTTATCCATCTTGCAGCTTTACTGCGGCGAGAGTTCCTGACAGCTATGTATTGCCCACAATCGGTAATAAATTTGACATAATTCCCATATTCTTTTATCGAAGATACTTTATGCAACTTGCCTGATCTAGAGACGAAAAAGCCTAACCCATCGATCAATGAAGATATTTTTTCCCCTTGTGTATGAATGCCCATCTGTTACTCAGCCAA
>JAKLZD010000149.1 GCA_024256245.1 Candidatus Methylarchaceae archaeon HK01M | reverse complement strand
ATTCCACTTTATTTATGTATAATTATTTAAGAATTCATTTATTACACATCAAGTTTAGGTAAGATTTTACTTTTAATATGTAACATATTCATAAGTGACCGATTAAGGATAATGTTAAGTTACAACCCCAAATATGCATGTAATCTTTTCAAACTTCAATATCCTTTCCCGGTTGTGCCCCGATACGACGTTGAGGCGGTCTATGCACTTCTGCAACTTTATTATAGACATCACCAAGGGTATGCAAAAGGGAGTATATGAGTTAGCCTATGTACAAGCTCAGAACTCAAGATCTAGCTCATCGATCGCCAGGGCTATCTCTTCATTGCTTGTCGATACCTATAAATCAAAATGGCATATAAGTTTGATTAATTAAAGGGATGGTATCTTTATGTATAGTTGAATACGACTTAATGTAAAATTGCACTTTCAGAGTTTTCACTATCTCAAACATTTGAGCTAAAGTAATCGTTCAGGATGCCATGTAAGTCATTAAACCCGCTTTTAAGATCGATCAAAGTAACGTTATTCAATGCTTCTTCGATAAGTTGATCTATTTCTAACTTGCTCTCTGCCTCGATTATAGACCTCTTATCAGGTTTGGTTCTAGATCCCTTTAACCCTTCCTCAATCTCTTTTGTAAACTTAAGAACCCCAATTCTTCTTGAATAATCTGCGATCTCTCGATCGATTAAACCGATCAATGGGAATAGAACTTTCTTGTTATACGTCGAAGATATCTTAAATGAATCAATGAAAGTTTGAGAGGCACTTTGATTTATGCCTTCCCCACTGACAATAGTGCTCACACCGACTTTGTCTGCATAGGCACATGCAATACGTATGGCCATCCTCTTGAATATGAAAGGTGCAACCTCAGGAGAACAGCTCTGTTTTAAAAGATCGATGATAAACCCCATCCTCAACGTACTAAGGTTATAATTCCTAACAGGCAAAAACTCCCTGAGGAGAGTTGCTATGGTGATCACTCTTCTCACATAGGTTTGACTAACATAAGGTCTGGTATCAAAAAATAGGATGTAAGGAAATATACCTTGTCTGGCCATCATCCATGTTGCAACAGCACTGTTATTATCGTCTGACAAGAGACATAACGCCTTTCCCTTCGATCCGATAGGTCTCCCCCCTGGTCCATCATATTTATAATAAAATATGCAGGCTATCTCATCTTCTATCTTTGCATAAATTACCTTTGAGGGGTTTTTCCTATCTTGTCTTACGCCTTTCCCAGCGAGCTCTCCTATAATCCTTGCACAAGTTGAGAATTCGATGTCTCGACTACTATAAGGTAGATCACCTTTTAGATCAACCTCTACGGTAAAGGTTTCGTTAGGATAGATCAACCTCGTTCCAGCCCTTGTAATCTCCTCAACAACATCTTCATATTTTGATGGTGAAACCTTTACCACTGCAGTATAGTCCACACCTGGTATCTTCGATAAGGCTTCGGCGACCACGACAGGGTCTTCAATATCTATCAAAATGATGCTTTTCCTCGTTTTTTTATGGGAGAACTTTAACCCTAAAAGTTTCAATAAGATAGATATCTGACGGGTAAGGCGACTTTGGAAAGAATCGTCAAGATCACCTTCAGCAGAAGAAGATATAAGGACTTTATGCTCTTGCAATTCTATTCACTTTCTACCCTGCATTACTACATCAAGGCCTTTTTGAGGGTTTTAGTTAAACATATATGTGATGTTTTTGGAGTATAGCATAATGAAACTTCTGAAGATGGTAGGGGTGCTGTGTACATCCCTGCTTCTCTTTGCTATGGTACCTCTTGTAGAGGTTAGTTTGGGTGAAGCCACCGAATCGACTAAGGCGGAAACAGAGATCGATCTAAATATGTCTTCATACCTTTTAGAAGTAGGCTCTTCGCTTGAAGTTAACGGCTGTATAACAGATAGTAGTTCGGGTGAGCTTTGCCCTTCTCATAACGTAAATGTAACATTGACGTATATCACACCGTATGGAGAGACGATACCTTGTACTTTATTGACTTCTTCAGGGGAGTTCCATCATACGTTCAGCCCGACTGTCATCGGGCGGTGGGAAGTCACAGCAAGTTGGGATGGTGATAAAGATTATGAAGGAGCTACAACGAGGATAGGCGTTAAAGTAACTCAGCAAACATGGATCGTAATGATTCTATTTTTCGCTATAGGGATCATCTTTGTGCTCATCACTTTATTCATAGCTCGTCCTTATGCTAAAAGTCGTTTCCGGTTTCGACCCAAAGATAAATGATAGGACTATAAAAGGTATAAGGAATAAGAACTGTCAACAACTCTTGGAAACCTCCCTTTGGGCTCTATAAACATTTTACGCCATATAGATCTACGTTTTTTGATAGAATTATGTTAAGACTTTTCTTGCTCCTCAATACATGCCTTAACTTCTTTTAAAAGGGGGGGATATACGTCGCCAGTGTATTTAAGCCATGGAGCGTAGCGCCGTCCCCATATATGAAGGATGGGCTGAATCTGGTACGTTTGGTAAGAGTATTCGTCGAGTGCCTTCTCTAGGTACTCTACCCATTCCTTCAACTTATCACTGTCAGTTGGGATGCGCACCATAATCACTGGTTCTACTATATCACTCGTTATAGCCTTGAATCCAAATCTTCGATAAAAATTTCTTAACTTCTCCCCAAAGCCAGGTTCAGATGAAGGTGTTAAGGCGATGAGAGTATCCCATTCTTCGATCATCCTTTGCATGATCATGGAGCCGATACCTTTGCTCCTGTAAGATTTGGCAACTTCCATTACATCAAGAAATTTGGTATTCGGTAAAGCTTGCCAGTCGACGATAACTGCAAAGCCGACTATCTCGTCCCCTTCAACTGCTAACAAGATTTCGCCCCCATCTGAGAGCTTTTGTCTTAAAAGCTCTCTGAACTTAATCTTTTCTTCCTCGCTAGAAGATTTGATACTCCATGTAAAGTCATCTGCCACATCAAGGCTCTGTAGGTTAACAATTGCCAGTTTTTTAACTACGATCATTAGTTTCAACTATAGGAGATTGTCAAGTCAAATATTAATCACTCGATTAAAAAGATTTCTAATCGGATGTAGTTAGTGATATGGGTATTTAAGAAGTCATAAAAGAGGATTAAGAGCGCCCATAACGCCTAAAATTATTAGAAGGACGCCCAAAATAAGCCGGTTCTTGCCAGCATCCCTTAAGATATCCTCCCAACCTCTGGAATTTAGGAGCTTAAGAAGGTCATCGAAGAGAGACTTATTCATTGGGTGATTGGTCTTCTTCCTGTAAGTACTAGTGGTACTTTTTATACATAAAGTAAAAATAAAAGATTAATCAATTTTAATACGTGAGACTATGAGCCAAGCTGCAGTAGACATAAATGAGATAGAGTGGGGAGACACCCCCATCAAGCATTGCGAATTTATCAGGTCTACGAGAAAAATTTCGAGCATGAAGCCAGAAGATGTTGAAGATGTAGTCATAAACGCTACCTTGGGCTCCCTATCTAGGGAAGATAAACAGTTTATCATCAGAAATATGACCCCTGCTCTTGAGGAATGTATCAAAGGGTCGAAACAGACGAGGATCACCTACCTTCACAACTTGATGAAACTTCTTACATATAGGTATAAGATGTACAAGGGTCTATTTTACGGTGCAGTGAAAGCCTCAGATTTAGTCAAGGCTGAAGAGTATAACCAGAGGGTTTTTCACCACTATGAGGCACTTAGGTGCCTTAAAAAAAGGTTGATAGCCGGAAAGGAGCTTCTACTAAGAGATATGCCAAAGGTCGAATTTCCTCAATAGATGAAAAGATAAGATAAATGAGACAAGACAAAAGTCGACCGTATATCGTAGATGAAAAAATAAAAAAAATTTAAATCAAGAAAAAATAGCTCTAATGGGAGGCACGGTAAATGGCGAAATTTAGCCCAAAACGAAGGGTTCTGGCTGCTTTATTGGGCGGAAAGGTCGATAGAGTGCCTGCGACTTGCATCGGGGCCTGTGGGGGAAGCGTTTCGGTGGAGATTCAGGAGGCTGTTGGGATATACTGGCCTGAGGCTTTTAGAGACCCTGAGAAAATGGCAAATCTCGCTATCGCCAGTCAAAAGATAACCGGACTCGAAAACGTTAACATCGGGCATGAATTCAGTATATTGCCTGAAGCTTTAGGATGTGAAATAAAATGGTATGATCGCCATGATCTTAAACCCGCAATGATAAGTCATTCGTTTGAGAAACCTGAGGATCTAAAAATGCCTACTGATCTTCTTGATAGAGGTAGAATCCCTGCAATAATGGAAGCTATCCATCTCTTAAGGAAAGAGGTGGGGGATCTCCTCCCTATCACGAGTTTTGTCTTCGGCCCATACTCGCTTGCTGGTGAGCTAGCCGAACCGAAGAGGTTCATAATGTGGTCTATAAGGAAACCAGAAGATGCTAAAAAGTTCGTTGATTTTGCCACAGAGGTCGTTATAGAGTACGCTAAGGCGCAATATCGTGCAGGCTCTGATGTAGTATCCTTAGGCGAACCGTTAGGGACGCCTGACAAAGCGGGTCCCCAAGCTTTTAGAGAACTTATTAAGCCAGCCTTGGAGAAGATTGCTAAAAGTCTGGATGGGATTAGAGTCATGCATCTATGTGGAGATGTTGAACCTTTCATACCAGAGATGGTTGATATCGGTTTCGACGCTATAAGTGTGAAGCAAAGCGTTGATATCGCTCGAATCAAACCAATCTTAGGTGACATTAAAATCTTAGGAAACATTGAATCAAGGGGAGCATTGACCCAAGGAACTCCTAATGAGGTGAGAACTATAGCAAGGAAAGCACTTGAAGCTGGTGTCGATCTACTTGAGCCAGGTTGCGGTATCGAACCTTTGATGCCAATCAATAACATAAAAGTCCTTGCAGAAGAAGTTAGAAACTTTAAACTAAAAAGATGATCAAATCCTTTTACACAAGATAAGTGTGGGGATCGTCCAAAGATTAATCTATAACGGGTGTTATATGGGCTGTAAATGAACTATAAATAATGTTTCCCACCAGTCCAACAGAAAAACTAGAAGGAAGTATGGCATATAACGGGAAGTTTTGATATGGATATACCCAGTCGGGCAATATAATCGGGAGGGTGGTGTTCATTGATCAGACTGCTTTTACCTGCTTTACTATAGGAGGTCTGGCCTTCTTCAGTACTCTGTACCCGCAGATGCACTTGATTTCTGGCAGTTGAGCTAGCTCCTCAGCCGTAACTTTTGTGCCACATCGGACACACTCATATACAACCCCTCCGAAGACTTTTTCGATCTCAGAATTGCTCAAGGTAATTGCTTTATAGAATACTAATATTTGAAGTTTCCCTTACTACGTTTCGATATTTTCTTAAACTGCTTTAATACCTTGAATCTAGTTAGACTCATAAGCATAAGCATATAGGCAAAGTTCAAAATCTCCAAAATTGAGAGTTTTGTCTCCCCCTTTTCTCTCTCAAAAAATAAGATCGGAACCTCCTTAATAGATAATTTAAATGAAGAGTATAAGAAAAGGCTCTCGATCTGGTAAGAGTAGCCCTTACTACTTAAATCAAAGTCGAATAGAGCGTGGACAGCCCTTCTGCTCAAAGTCCTGAATCCACTCGTTGCATCTTTCTCCTTTATTCTAAGCATCAGACGTGCTATCGAATTTGCACCCCTGCTTATTACTTTACGATACCATGACCATGATACAGACGCGCCGCCTTCGACATATCTGGAACCTATTATTACATCATATCCTTCAAGAGCCTTTTTTATAAGAGTTGGCAAGTAGTAAGGGGGATGTGATAGATCGGCATCCATCTGTACAAAGACATCTGGGGAAAGGTTTGAGTCGGACCATCTAAAGCCATCTATGTAGGCTGAGCCCAATCCATACTTTCCAGGTCTAGATAAAAGGTGGACGTGATCGTTGACCTCAGTAATCTTAGCCACTATCTGCCCCGTCCCATCTGAGCTATTGTCGTCTATGACTACTATGTACACATCGTGGGTTCCGTCAGAGAAGTTGTTGAAGACTTCATCTATAAGCAGAGAGATGTTATCACGTTCATTGTATGTTGGGATCAATACAGCGATTCGTGCCATTTAATCCCCCTCATCGAATCTTAAAAGTTAGTTTTAATAACTTCTCTAATAGAAGAAGTTATAACAGAAAGATCTTGCTCCGTAATCCCTGGGTGGACTGGTAGCGATAAGACATGCTCAGATGCCAAGATAGTGTTGGGGAGAGATATATTGCCATAACCAAGTCTGGTGTAAAGATGTGTTCTGTGCACGGGTATTTTATAATAAGCAGTGGCTCCAATTCCTCTTTTATTGAGGCTCTCCAATACCTCATCTCGGTTTTTCTCTACAAAGATCGTATAAAGATACCAATTATGGACGCAACTCTCTTTCTCTCTCGGCAACTTTATCCCTTGCAAACCATCAAGGGATTCTGAGAGCATTTCTGCATTCTTTCTTCTCACCTCTAAAAATCTTTTGATCCTCTTCATCTGTGCCTTGATCAAAGCAGCCCCAATTTCAGGCATCCTTAAATTAAGACCCAATACTTCTGAGTTGTAATCACTTACTATCCCATGGTTTCTAACCATCTTCAACTTGACAAACAGATCTTCATCGTCAGTCGTTATGGCACCGCCCTCGCCAGATGTTATGACTTTGGTAGGGTAGAAGCTAAAGCAACTTAGATCCCCAATCGCACCGGTCTGCCTTCCTTTATATGACGCGCCAAGGGATTGAGCGGCATCCTCCAATATTACCAGATCATGCTCTCTAGCTAATTCGATTATGGGATCCATATTGGCAGGATGGCCATAGAGATGTACAGGGATTACAGCTTTACACCTTTTATTGATCTTTCTCTCAAGATCTTTTATATCGATAGTGTAGTCATTTAAATCGATGTCCACAAAGACTGGTCTTGCACCTGTAATAAGAACTGCATTGGCTGTTGCAACGAAGTTGAAGGAGGGCATAAGAACCTCATCGCCATAACCAACATTCAGTGATAAGAGAGAAGCGAGTAATGCAGAGGTACCAGAATTTACAGCCACTGCATACTTAACACCAACGAAGTTGGCAAAAGTCTTCTCGAACTCTTTTACCATAAAGCCGCCCTCTAAACTAGAATCTGTAAGCCTGCCACTATGTAGTACCCTCATCACTTCTACTCTCTCCTCTTCGCTTATCAAGGGTCTATTGATAGGGATCAAAGAATGACACCACGACATCGTTACATTACATTCTTGCACCTACTTAACTATAGTGGATAAAGTCGAGACTAAACGAATACAAAGTTTTTTTAGATTGAAAATTAAAGTATTGTTGCGATGGATTTGAAATTGATAGACCTTTCTAATGAAGATGAGAAGATCAGAACAGCATACAGGATCATCCTTATCCTCTCAGTGATTGTAATGGTTACAACCATAACGTATGGAATAGCGGTAGCAATTATACAAGGGGTAGACGTTGTTGGTGAGACCTTTGTTACTGTGGAGTTTCCTCCACCTGAATTAATACCAATCTTTTATGCCAAGCCCGTGACTTGGTTGGCAGCTTCAATAATAGCTTTCTGGTTCTCCTTCTTTGAACTTAACAAAAATCGCATTTTAAGGCTCCCAAGATCCTTTCGAAAGATATGCATATTTATCGCCTTTTTCATGGCAGCCATGGCTTTCTATGAAGTTCTTTTCAACTTCACTATCTGGGGGGCCTTGATGGCAAAAGAGGCAATAGTGGGTGAGTTGAACCCTGATCTGCTCCAGAACCCCTTTCCAAACCCAGAAAAACCTTGGAATTTGGTCTTTGCCACAAAGCTGTTTCTTGTGGTAACAGTTATTGCATTATACACTTTCTATTTTCTTCTTAGATTAGAATATAAGAAGCAGGAAAAGGTTTGAAGATCGATCTTTGATAAGACGGCAAACCGAGGCAGTAAAAAAATTCATGAATATGGGAACAAAGTAATTAAGAATAGTTAGTCTACTATACTACCCAGGTTTAAATACTTCTAACAATTCACTCTTAGCCTTGAAATGAGATCTTATAGGAGTTAGTATCTTATCCAAAGCCCTTGCTACCCCTGATTTCAAATCTGCTGGATGGAGCCCTCTCTCAAGGTATACTTTCTCAAGCTCATTGAAAGTCTCAAAAGTTATCTTCCCCCCAAATTTGGCAGGTCTCTCTATCTCCAAAGCTTTGAATTCATGGAAAATTATCTGCTTCGCTATCTCCAAGACAGGGTTGTAGTCTGTAACGCCTTCTGGGCACCATGCCTTTTGTAATTTCCTTTCGATCTCATCGGTATCATCATGGATGAATATACATGTGATAGGCTTAGATTTGCTCATCTTACTTGAGAACAACATATCGAGTTTTGAATCTTCATCTAGACCAGAACGGTGTGGCTCTGATAGTCCTGGAAGTAAGCCATGGTGAATAGCTATTGGTACCTTCCATTTTAATTTTGGGAACACTTCTCGAACCAGCATGTGGACTTTCCGTTGATCTATCCCAGCATGGGCTATGCTTATGTTTAGGGCTTTTATGTCTATAGACTGCATGGGCGGATAAAGGTATTGGGCAAAATCGAGTCTATCCTTCTTGCTTCTTCCCATTATCGTCAGACATCGAGTGTTTCTTGCCAATGTTATATGCTTCGAGAACTTCACCAGATTCTTCCAGTAATCATCATTTCCACTGTATAGCTCTGAGCCGTAGATTACCTCAACGCCAGGACAGAAAAAATTGAAGACTTCTTTATAGTATTGTGATGCTATTTTAATCTTATCCCAGTCCCCACCAAACTTGTTGTTGATGTAGCTATGCCAATCGGCCAGAAAGATTCTACACCTAATACCTGCTCTCATAAAATCATTGATCTTGAAGCCTGAAATCACCAATGTGCCGAGGTGCATAAGTCCCGATATCTCAAACCCTATGTAGTGTTTTGGGTGCGCCTCAGCTTCTAACAGTGATCTAAGATCTTTTAATGTAATAACCTCTTCGGTTGGTGGTCTAAGGATTAGTTCGATCTTATCTTCGATATCCATGACTCGCGCCTAATCTTCCTTCAGCTTATCTTAAAAATAGATCTTTTAAAGGTTAAAATAAGTTGCTTTCGATCCTGTAGAAACCTAGAAGTATTTGAGGTGAAAAAGAGAGGCCATAGCTTTTAATCTAATCGACCTTTCAAACCTTGACCGTTTGGAATTTAAAAAAATTCAAACGATATAACGCCCTTTCCGAAATCTAATGAAAAGTGTTTAAGTCTAATTGAAAACTGCTTTTTATTAGAACCTACTATTGATAGTTTCTTAAGGTTCTTTATTACGTCTATCTTTCCATTCTTTGAACTTTCCGATGAGGTCTAGGCTTATGTCCACTATCAAGAGGAAGGCAACTATCAGCCATAAAGCGTCAAACCCAATCCAACCTTAAAACACCTAGACATAATTAATAGTTCAAAAGACCGATTTAAACTTTAATTATTTAAAATACTTTCAATCTTTCTTATTCTTGCTCTTCTTAGTGTAGTAATAAATCTGTACTAACTCCTCTTCACATTCTCAGCAGAACTTATCTGGTTACTAAGCTTGTGTACTTTATTAACCATATCCATCAATGACTTTGAATTCATTTAGGTCTCAAAAGACTAGAAAAATGAGCCAATAAATTTTAAAGAATAAATATATATGAAAAGATATTTAGCCTAGTTCATTTCTTACTTTAGACCCGAAAACCTTATGCATGAAACGGAATCTTCATCAGACATCAAAATAGAGGACAAGATAGAGTTATACAAGGATATTTTCCCAAATAGTGATATCCCTAGGATAGCATGGACTTCTAACACTGTACCCATGGACTTGCCCGACGAAATCTACATCACGGATACTACTTTCAGGGATGGCCAACAGGCTAGGGAGCCCTATACAACAGATCAGATGGTAAATCTCTTCGACCTTCTACATAAACTTGGGGGCCCAAAAGGCATCATAAGATGGAGCGAATTCTTCCCTTATACAAAGAGGGATAGAGAAGCAATTAAAAGGGTCAGGGAAAGAGGTTACGAATTCCCAAAGGTTACAGGTTGGATGAGAGCAAAAAAGAGCGATCTTCAACTGATCAAGTATATGAATTTCGAAGAAACAGGCATACTTACTTCAATCTCCGATTACCATATCCTTTATAAGTTCGGTCTTAGCCGAAGCCAAGTTATAGAGAAGTACCTCGAAATATGTGAAGAGGCCCTCAAGTCAGGTATATCCGTACGTTGCCACTTAGAAGATATCACAAGGGCCGATTTTTATGGTACTGTCATTCCCTTTGTAAAACGTCTTATACGACTTGAGGAAAAGTACAACCTCCCCATAAGGGTACGCCTCAGTGATACCTTGGGTCTCGGTCTGCCCTTCCCTGGAGCAGCTCTCCCAAGGAGTATCCCGAAGATGATATATGGCCTCATTCATGATGCTGGGTTACCTCGCGATAGATTGGAATTCCACGGGCACAATGACTTCCATAAAGGAGTGGTCAATGCGACTACTGCTTGGATGTACGGTTGTACTTACGTCAACTGTACCCTGCTCTCGATTGGTGAAAGGGCTGGAAATACACCTCTTGAGGCGATGGTGGTGGAGTATATACAGTTAAAGGGTAAGAGCAATGGCATGGATACAAGGGTTATAAGCGAAATAGCAGATTTTTATGAGAGCATTGGATACGATACCCCCCCTTATTACCCTCTTGTGGGAAAGAATTTTACTGTAACACGTGCAGGAGTTCATGCTGATGGGATACTCAAAGATCCGGAGATATACCTACCTTTTGATACCGAGAAAATTTTGAACAGACCGCCCACAATAGCTATTACACCATACTCTGGAGCGGCTGGCATAACATTTTGGATCAATCAATACCTTAAACTAAATGGCGACAAAAGGATCAACAAAAACGACAAAAAGGTGAGGGAAATCTGTGAATGGGTTGAAAAGCAATACTCAAAAGGCAGGATGACCGCCATTTCCGAAAAGGAGATGGAAGAACAGGTCAAGAAATATTTTCCTGAATCATGAAGTTTTTCAAATAAAAAAGCAAGGATAAATTAAAGATGTATTTCGATATCTAATCTACCATCTTATTTTTGTATCGAGAAAGTAAAAAATTACTAAGAGTATTAAGGGAAAAGTTAAATAATGGCAAATAAGGATCATTATTGCATTTCATGAGTGTATGCAAAAAATGCGGTCTGCCCCAAGATCTCTGCGTTTGTGAGGAGCTGGAAAAGGAGGAGATACGGATCGTTGTCCGCCTTGAGATGAGAAGGTTTAAGAAACCTACAACCATGATCGAAGGGCTGAACCCAAAGCGAACCGATCTACCTAAAATAGCTCAAAAGTTGAAAAGCAAGCTAGCCTGTGGTGGAACTGCAAAGGATGGCTATATATTATTGCAGGGAGACCATAGAGACATGATCAAAGGAGAGCTTGTCGATCTAGGCTTTAACGAATCTTCGATAGAAGTCCAGTAAAATAAGGCGAACCTTTTTGTCAGAGGATAAGGCCGAAGATAAGAAGCTGAAATTTGTTTTACGCCACACTTCAATAAAGCGAAAAAAGGTCTGTCCCATTTGCCTAGGTAACCTTGAGATGGCTCCACCTTTTTGGGGATGGCTAATACCACAGGAGTACAGGTGCAAAGCTTGTAGCTATCAAGGTCCAGTATATGTAGAGCATGCTGAGCAAGAAGATGCTTAGATGGTTCGCTTAACAAGTGCAACATATTTATATATAAAAATCAATAGTTCATAGTTCCGAGTGGTAAAAGTGGGGGATCGAGTTCATAAACGGCTGCCTTTATGCCTCTTTTAGGGATGATCCTCGAACTAAAACACTTTATAAAAGGTCTTCTAAGTATCTTTCTCCGTATCAAAGGGGTATGAATTGAAAAAAGTTAAGTTCGCTCTGCCCAAAGGTTCTCTTGAGAGTGCTACTTTTGAGATTCTTGGTAGGGCTGGATATAAGTTATCAGGGCAAGAACGTACATACCGTCCAACTATAAACGATCCTAAGTTAGAGCCAAGGATATTGAGACCACAGGAGATACCAATCTACGTGGCAGAAGGATTACATGACATAGGAATAACTGGGATGGACTGGATAAAGGAGACCGATTCTGATGTCGAAGTTCTTCTAGACCTAGAATACGGTGCCATTAATATAGTGATGGCCATACCTAAGCCTTGGATAACCATAAACTCTCTCTCTCAACTTGTTGAAAACTTTTGGAAAGAGAAGAAAGAGTTGAGGATCTCCACAGAGTACCTTAACACTACTGTTTCATACCTAAAATCCAATACTAATTACAAACAATATTATGGGCATCTAGCCCCTTTGGTCATAACCCCTTGGTGGAGGATAGGCAACAACCCCAAAGTGAGTGTCTTTCTATCCTTTGGAGCTACAGAAGCAAAACCACCAGAAACCGCTGATGCTATAGTAGATGTGACAGAGACTGGTACAACCCTTGATCAGAACGATCTTAAGATAATCGATATTGTAGATAGGTCTACAGCACATCTGATAGCTAATAAAGATGCTTTAAAAGACCCTGAAAAAAAAGAAAAGATATACGATATATTGACGTTGCTCAAGGGAGTTGTCGATGGTAGAAAGAGGCTACATATATTTGTAAATGTGAGTGAAACTAACTTGCCGAAGTTGCTAAAGCAACTTCCAGCTCTTAAGAAGCCTACTATATCGTCCCTTTCAGAAAAAGGCTGGTATTCCGTGAATACTGTAATAGAGAAAGAAGTCTTCATCGAGCTTCTGCCAAAGTTGAGAAGATTGGCCCAAGGACTTGTAGTCTATGAGCCAAGGCAGGTTCTCTCTCTCGATGAAGTCTTAGGTGGAAAGAAGGGTGATCTGCCATAAGGGTATGGAATGCTTCAGAGATACCTTCTCAACTCCTTGAGGAGAGATCGTACTCTTCACCAAAGTGGGTCGGTGAGCTTGAGGGTTATGTAAAGATCATAATAGATGGCGTCAAGAAGAAAGGTGATAAAGCTTTGGTCGATTTCGTCAGGAAATACGATGGTGTCAAGGTAGATATTAAAAATTTCATTGTTGATAGAGAAGAGATCGATAAGGCCTATGAGAGCGTGACTAAAGATGAGATTTCAGCTTTAAAATTCTCAAAGAAGAGGATAGAGAGTTTTCAAAAGTCTCTCCTTAAAAGGTTGAAATTCAGATGGTATGACAAAGGAAAAGGTGTCAAAGTAAACAATCTAACCCTCCCCATTGAGAGCGTTGGTTGCTACGTTCCTGGCGGGCATTTGCCCTATCCAAGTAGCCTGCTAATGACAGTAATTCCAGCGAAGGTTGCAAAAGTTCCACGCATCGTAGTCTGCTCACCACCCATGAGCGATTACAGGCTCGATCCGATTCTGCTTGTGGCTTCAGATATCTGTGAAGTAGATGAGATATATAAGATTGGAGGGGCTCACGCTATAGCAGCTCTGGCTTACGGGGTCGAGAGCATAAAGCCTGTCAAAAAAGTTGTGGGTGCGGGAAACAGATACGTCACTACTGCCAAGATACTGGTATCTAAAGACGTCGCAGTGGACATACCAGCAGGTCCAAGCGAGATACTGATATTGGCGGACGATTCGGCGAACCCACACTTTATCGCCCTCGATCTGTTATCCCAAGCTGAGCACTCACCAGAAAGCGTTTGTGGGTTGGTTACGACATCGAAAGGGCTGGCAGATCATGTCATCTCTGAGTTGGAAAAGATGTCAAAAAAGACGGCAAGGGCAGAGATAGTTACAAAAGCTCTTGACAGTGGTTTTATGATAATCTGCGATGATATGGATGAGGCAGTAAACTTTGTAAACGATTTCGCTCCTGAGCACCTAGAGATAGTGGCCAAGAAACTCGATAGGATTACGGCGAAGATAAGATCGGCTGGGATGATCTTTTTGGGCTCTTACAGTCCCGTCTCAGCTGGCGACTACTGTGTTGGAACCAATCATATCTTGCCTACAGGAGGTTCTTCGAAGGTCTATTCTAACCTTTCTGTGATGGACTTTGTAAAAAGGGTCAGTGTAGTGAAATGCTCCAAAAGGGGGTTAAGTAAAATGATGAAGCCCATCAGTATATTGGCTCGTAGAGAAGGATTTGTCAACCATGCTATAGCTGTGGAGGAAAGGTTCAAAGAATAATCTCCAAATAATCGATAGTTTACGGTGTCATTATGAAAAGTTCTTTAGAGAATTGGCTTCAGAACAGGCTGAAGGAGATCAGATTCTTCATAAAATATGTAAAACCTGAGTCGGTCTCAGATGTTGCTTTAAAGGCTGGAATCGCGCCCAAGAGGGTGATCAAGCTCAACCAGAACGAGAATCTATTCCTCTCAAGGGAGTTACTTCTTTCTCTTATAGATGAAGTTGTTAATGAGATCGATCCAAGGGTCTACCCTAAGGAAGGAGAGATGAAATTGAGAGATTCCTTGGGCAGGTATGTCGGGGTTTCCTCAGATTATATAACATTGGGCAACGGAAGCGATCAGATCATAGACCTTATCCTCCGAACCTTTTTAAGAAAGGACGATATCGCCGTTTCTATTACGCCTACATACTCGATGTATAAATGGTCGGCAAATCATCTAGGAATAAAATATCTTGAAATTCCTTTAAAAGATGATTTTTCCTTAGATGTTGATGGGATTCTTGAATCTTCAAATAGAAGGGAGGGCATATGCATCATATGCTCACCCAACAACCCAACGAGCAACCAATTCGAACCAGATGATGTGTTGGCTCTGATCGAGAACTTTCCTGGGATAGTCTTATTGGATGAAGCCTACGTAGAGTTCGCAAAAGAGTCCTTAGTAGGATTTGTAAAGAAGCATGAGAACCTGATCGTAACTAGAACGTTCTCAAAAGCATTCGGTCTTGCTGGTGTAAGGATAGGATATGCCATATCCAACCCTGAGATTTCGACTACAATCTCTGAATATGCTCAGCTTCCATATTCCCTAAACTGTATCGCCTTAAGAATGCCCTTGAAAGTCCTTGATGTTATAGATACTTTCAAAGAGAGTATTGAAAGATTAAAGGAAGAGAGAGAGAAACTCGTAAAGAGGCTCAATACGATAAAAAGTGTGACTGCCTTCAGGTCTGATGCAAACTTCATTCTATTCACAGTTAAGAAGCCTTATGAAGAAGTCTTTGATGAACTTCTCAATAGAGGAGTACTGGTGAGGAAGATAGGGGCGGTATTGAACTTGAGGGAGTGCCTAAGGGCAACTGTAGGCTTGCCTCATATGAACGAAAGCTTCATAGAAGCGCTTACATCGATAAGCTAAGTGATAGTCCATGTGTCAAGAGAATTACATCAAGATTCCATTGGGAGAAGATCTTTCTTTCATAAGACTTGATAGTCTTGAAAAATTGGCAAAGGTCGATGCGATAATATTTGACTGTGATGGTGTGATCGTAGATGTTATGAAATCCTATATATCTTCCATAAAAGAAACGGTCAATTACATCTTCTCTCGGCTGACAGGGTCTAGGATCGAGGAGAAATCATTAGATAGATTGATTTACATTCTTAAAAAAGGCGGTGGATTCAACAACGACTGGGCTGTAGCATACGCGATATCTTTACTTACCCTTACGATTATACCAGAAGAATTGAAGAAAGAGTTCAGAAAAGCCGTAGATTCGGAACGTTTCAAGCATTTAGATAGACCCTTGGATAGGTTACTATTGGTCGAAGAGAGATTGAGACAAAAGAAGATTGATCTTGGGAGGTTAGAAGAATCCTTACAAAGATTGACAGAGTTGACTGAGAGGGTGGGTTCATCTGGTAAGTTCTTTGAGAAAGATCTCTTCTCTAATAGTTCTATGACGGGAGATGATCTGGAAGTTCTAATATCTAGCAAAAGATTCCTTTCCTACCCTGGAGAAGTTGGAGAGGGTCTTCTCATGACAGTTTTTGAGGAGATATTCTTGGGATGTGAGCTTTTTAAGGAGGTCTACGGCCAAGATTGTTCATTTAATAAAGGTAGAGGGTTGATAGAGAACGAGAAAGTTATCTTAGAAAAGGAGACTCTACAAAAAATCTCTTCTTTGATCGGCAGAGCCAACTTCGGGATAGCCTCTGGGAGGCCTTTTATCGTTTCTAAATACAGCATGGGTGAATTGATGGATTACTTTAAACCAGAAGCGAGGATCTTTCTTGATGAAGTAGATAAGGCCGAAAAAGATGCAGAACAGAGAGGAGAAGCCAGCGATCTAAGCAAGCCTCACCCTTACTCTCTATTGGAGTGCTCAAAGAATCTTAAGCCCTTCACTTTAGCCCTGTATTTAGGAGATTCGATGGCAGACTTTATGATGGTAGAGCTTGCGAATAAGATCGAATCACGCTACTTATTTGGGGGTGTATATTCCCACTTTATTATGAATGATGAACAGAGGCTCGACTTCATCAAAAGAGGGGCAGACATAGTCATACCTTCAGTAAGATATTTACCTTACATTCTGAAATTCATCAAAGAGGGAAAAAGCTTTGCGTGAAGGTCATTTCGAAAGAAAGACGAGTGAGACAGAGGTCGATGTAGAGGTCAAGTTGGATGGAAAGGGAAATAGTAGAGCAAAGACTGGGGTAAAATTCCTTGATCATATGATAAAGACAATATCGACTCACAGTCTTATCGATATCGATATCAAAGCTGAAGGAGACCTAGTACACCATCTGGTAGAAGATGCAGCTATAGGATTGGGTGAAGCCTTAAAGAAAGCCCTTGGAGATCGTAATGGCATTCGTCGCTTTGGATCGAGTATAGTGCCCATGGACTGCTCGCTTGCAATAGTTGCCATAGACCTTGTCAAGAGGCCTTACTGCGTAATCGATCTGAAGGTAGAAGGAAGAGAAATAGGGGATACAAAGACTGAAGATATCTATCACTTCTTAAACTCTTTAGCATCATCCCTAGAGGCAAACTTTCATGTTCAGGTTCAATATGGGGAGAACGATCACCACAAGATAGAGGCTGCTTTCAAGGCTTTAGCCCTATCTCTGAGACAGGCAGTATCCATAGATCAAAGAAGGAAAGGTACCCCCAGTGCTAAAGGTGCTATATGAGTGGATATAGATATCTTAGACTACGGAGTTGGGAACCTCTTCAGTTTAAAGTGTGCTTTGCAGAAGGCAGGTGCTGATCCAAGAATAGTGACGATAATAGAGTTAGGAGATGAAATCGATGGCTTGATAATGCCAGGTGTTGGTAGTTTTACAGCAGCTTTGAGGAAGATAGGAACATCTCAAACAAAGATCTTCGATCTAATCGATTCAGGTACTGTAGTTTTGGGCATATGTTTGGGGATGCAGATCTTCTTTAAAGAGAGTGAGGAAGGGAGAGGGGAAGGTTTAGGGATCATACCGGGCAGGGTAGTGAAGTTTCGAGAAGATGTCAAGATCCCTCATATGGGCTGGAATAATCTAAAGATAGTTAAATTCAACGAACTCATAGAAGGTTTAGCTGATGAATCTTATGTCTATTTCGTTCATTCGTATTATCCATCACCTTCAAGAAGAGATTTCATAATAACCGAGACAGACTATGGAGTGACCTTTCCATCCATATTGGCTCATGAAAATTTGTATGGCACACAATTTCATCCTGAAAAATCGGGCGAAGCAGGTCTCATCATCTTAAGGAATTTTGTCAAGATCGTTAAAAGGTAGTCGAAATGGAAGTAATCCCGGCCGTGGACTTAAAAAATGGTCAGGTCGTAAGGCTAACTAGGGGCGACCCGAGTCTATCAAAATTTTACTCATCTTTGGGAAGTCCTTTGAGCGTGGCCAAAATGTGGATGGATGAAGGTGCAAAGACGATACATATAGTCGATCTGGACGCAGCTCTGGGTTTGGGCAGCAATCTTACAATAATAGAAAGGATGGTCAAGACTCTTGATGTCGATTTTCAAGTTGGTGGGGGGATTAGAAGCTTCCAAATGGCTCAAACTCTAATCGACATAGGAGTAAAGAGGATAATCCTTGGGACTATGGCTTTCAGAGACGAAGAGATATTGATCAAGCTTTTAGAGAACTATGATGAAAAGAAGATAGTGGTGTCTTTAGATCATTATGGGAGGGAGGTAATGGTGAAGGGTTGGAGGATATCATCCAAGATAGATATTCATGATGCCATTACGAATTTCATCGATCTTGGAGTGAGGACCTTTTTGGTTACGTCGATAAAGAGGGATGGAACGTTGACGAGGCCTGATTTCAAGATATTGGCCGAGATGCTTGAGATAAAGGAGGCGAAGGTCATAGCTGCTGGAGGCATTAGCAAACTTGAGCATCTATCAAAGCTAAGAGGTATGGGAGTTTACGGTATCGTGGTAGGAAAGGCGCTATATGAAGATAGGTTTACCTTAAAGGATGCCATCCATATAGTCGAGGAGGAAGGAGGATGACACTAGCAAAGAGGATCGTGCCGTGTTTAGATGTCGATCACGGTAGGGTAGTGAAGGGTATAAATTTCGTAAACTTGAGGAGCGCTGGAGACCCTGTCGAGCTTGCTCAACGTTATTGTGAAGCGAGGGCCGATGAATTGGTATTCTTAGATATAACAGCATCCCCCGAGAAACGCAAGATACTGGAGAGGGTTGTGAGAGATGTGGCAGAGAACATCAACATACCCTTTACTGTAGGAGGAGGGATAAGAGGGGAGGACGATGTTAGAATGGTTTTATGTAGTGGTGCGGATAAGGTTTCAGTAAATACTGCTGCTGTAGAAGAACCCAGACTAATCCCAAGGCTTTCAAAGATCTTTGGCAGTCAGTGTGTTGTAGTCGCCATAGATGCAAAACGACGCTATGATAGTGAAGGCCCGGTTATAGTTAAAACAACTGAAGGAGATTGCTGGTTCGAGGTCTATACTTATGGAGGGAGAAAGGCGACGGGTTTAGATGCTATCCTCTGGGCTCAAAAAGTTGCTAAATTGGGTGCCGGTGAACTCTTGGTCACTTCTATGGATAGGGACGGTACTGAGAAGGGTTACGACTTGGAACTGACCTTGACCATATCTGAAAAGGTTAACATTCCAGTTATTGCAAGTGGCGGGGCGGGTAAACCCGAGAATTTTTATGATGCCTTTACCATAGGCAAAGCTGATGCAGCCCTTGCAGCCTCGGTCTTCCATTACGATAAGTTCCCCATACCCTTGATCAAGAAGTATCTTGTAGAAAGGGGTATAGAGATGAGACCATGAATAAATTTGATATGAAACAGTTACAATTCGACAAGACTACTGGCCTCATACCAGCTATAGCTCAAGATTGTAAAAGCAAGAAGGTGCTCATGCTGGCTTACATGAACGAAGGATCATTGATGAAGACCATCGAAACTGGCTATGCCCACTACTGGAGCAGGTCGAGGAAAAAGTTATGGATGAAGGGGGAGACCTCTGGAAACACGCAGAGGGTAAAGGAGATACTGATAGATTGTGATAAAGATGCCATATTACTAATCGTCGATCAGAAGGGTCCAGCATGTCATACTCAGCATGAGACCTGTTTTTATAACGAATTAAAGACAGATTCGAGATTCAAGGCAGATAAGGCCAGATGATAAAAAGTTCTGCTATATACTTTTATCCTTGTAACTATAAATGATTCCAAGCTATGAGTATAGATTCAAAGTTATCCCTCAATACCTTCAAGGTCTACAAGAAGAGCCATATTATCGTTGATAAGGAGAAGTGTATGGAATGTATAGACAAGCCCTGCACTTACTGTTGCCCCTCAAAAACTTACAACTGGGAGGAGGGTGATCTGATAGTTTCATTCGAGGGATGCGTCGAGTGTGGGACATGTGAGATAGTGTGCCCCTACAAAAAGATCCGCCTTACATACCCTCCAGCTGGGCATGGCATTGTTTACCGTTACGGATGACGTTCCAATCTTTTATTCAAATCAATGAAGAATTGCCTTTTTATGTATTACAATACATAAAAATAGTCAAACTTTTTAAAAGTAGTTGCTAAGTTCTTATAGAGTAAGAAGAGCTCTTGTGGAGGGGAGTTGATGCCTTCCAAAAGTCTGAAGATCATAGTCTGCATAAAGCAAGTCCCAGCTGTTCCAGACATGAAAATAGACCCTGCTACTAACACTCTTGTACGTGAGGGTGTGCCTTGCATATTGAATCCTTGGGATAAAATTGGGGTTGAAGAAGGTATCAGATTACGTGAAAAATACGGTGGGGAGGTAACCGTCATAACGATGGGGCCACCACAGGTAAAACAGGCGATATTAGAGTGTCTTGCCATGGGGGCCGATAGAGGCGTAATACTCAGTGATAGGGCCTTTGCAGGTGCAGACACCATAACTACAGCATATACTCTCTCTGTGCAGATCAAGAAGATGAGATATGACATCATAATCTGTGGAAGGTGGTCGATGGATGCGGAGACTGGTCATGTGGGCCCTCATCTGGCGGAGTTGCTCGGCATACCCCAAATCTGCTATGTAAAGAAGGTCGATGTAGATATAGATGGGACGAGGGTGACCGCCCATAGAGAGGTTGAGAAAGGGGTTGAGATCATCGAGGCTCCTCTGCCTGTTTTACTGACTGTAATGAAGGATTTGAACGAGCCACGTATTCCCACCCTTAAGGGTATCATAGATTCGAGAAGAAAGGAGATCAGGGTAATAAATTCTTCAGAACTTGGGGGGGACATGAATAAGTATGGGTTAAAGGGCTCTCCTACTTGTGTGAAAAAAGTCTTTCCACCAACCCTCCGTAAACCTAAGATGATCCTTCAAGGCGATCCAAAAGAGGTTGTGGAGAGTCTTGTTCAGATCCTATTGAGAGAGAGGATAATTTAAGGAGTCGATCGTAATGTGGGGGGATACGATCAAGGAGATCACAGATCTCTCAAGCTACAAGGGGGTGTGGGTATTTGCAGAGCAAAGAGATCGAAGACTCAAGAATATTGGCCTTGAGCTTTTAAGCGTTGGTAGAAGGCTGGCCGATAAGCTCAAGGAGGATCTCGTAGCGGTTCTATTGGGGGATGAGGTAGATGAGTTTGTAGATGAGCTATCAGCATATGGCGCCGACAAGGTAATTCTAGTCGAGAACGAGCTTCTAAAGAGATATACTCTTGACGCTTATGTGAAGGTCTTGGCCGAGCTCTCTCTCAAATATAAACCATCGATATTGCTTATAGGAGGCACTCTAGAGGGACGAGAACTAGCGCCTAGGCTTGCAGCCCGCCTTGGTACAGGGATAAATTCTGATTGCACCGATTTCGATATAGATGAAGAGGGATACCTAGTTCAGATCAAGCCCTTTGGCAAGCTTATGGCAGAGATACTATGTAGAACTAGACCTCAGATGGCTACCGCAAAACCCAACATATTCAAAAAGCTGGAGCAAGATCGAAGTAGAAAGGCGACTGTCGTACGTGAAGAGGTGAATATAAGCCCTGAAGAGATACGCACAAAGGTCATCAAGGTTATAGAGAAAACCAACAATCCTTACGAGAATATCGAGAACGCTGAAAAAATCGTAGCCGGTGGGCGAGGTCTAGGCTCCAAGGAGAATTTCAAGTTGATCTATGAATTGGCAGATGTAGTGGGGGCAGCAGTGGCAGGAACTCGTTCAGTAGTCGACAGAGGATGGTTGTCTGCCAAACAGCAAGTAGGTCAGAGTGGGAAGATCGTTGCACCGAAGCTTTACATCGCTGTGGGATTATCAGGGGGGGCATACCACAAAGTTGGGATGCAGAACTCCGAAGTTATAGTAGCAATCAACAAAGATCCTGTTGCTCCTATCTTACAAATGGCTACTTATGGTGTTGTAGGTGACCTCTTCAAGATCATCCCTCTTTTGATAGAGAAGTTAAAAAATAGTTTAACTTTTAAAGAAGGGAATCGTAAATACGATGAAAAAAGGTCATAGCCTTTGCC
>JAKLZD010000129.1 GCA_024256245.1 Candidatus Methylarchaceae archaeon HK01M | reverse complement strand
ATTCCAGCAGGGTCTAAACTTATTGGTTGAATTGTGAAGTACTCCAAGAACTGGTCTATCTTCTCGGTCAATTTATCCTTAGATTGTGATATCTTCGATACAAAGTCTATAACTTCCTCTCTCGACTTCTCCTTCATCAACTTTAGCTTATTCAGAGACCGAGATATCTCGCCCAATGATATATACATCTGTATGCGTTGTCCGTAAAGCATGATGATGATGAAGGGTATCCAGAATATCAAGAGCCCTAAAAGGGATGAATCTCCCAATCCAGGAATTTGTAATGATTCCAGCAATACTATTACGCCTATACACTAATATTAGAAAACAGTCCCTTTTTAGCTTTTTTGCTGAAGACTATAACCAGGAAGACATTCAGATCGCCAGATTTTAATTTAAAATTTTTTTTAATGGTTATTCAAAAATCTAAATAAGTCGAACTTTATCTGATAATATTCAGCGGGAGTTGAGTTTTGATGCCCAGAAGTATCAAAAAGATGTTTAAAAAAAGATCTAAAAAGACTGGTCTTCCCCCTGGAACTCTCATTCACATAGGTGAGAAAAAGATTGAAAAGGTAAAAATTACTATCATCGACTATAACGAGGCGCAATTTCAAGAGAAGGAAGCAAAGAAAGTTGAAGAATGTTTTCCATATAAAGATCAACCAAATGTTACGTGGATAAACATAGATGGCATCCATGACGTAGAAATTATAGAAAAGATCGGAAATCATTTCAACTTACATCCCCTTCAATTGGAAGACATTCTTAATACTGAGCATCGTCCAAAGATAGAGGATTTTGAGGATTACATCTTCGTCGTTTTAAAAATGCTTTACTATGATGAAAAAGAGAATGAAATAAAAGATGAGCAGATCAGTCTGATTCTTGCCTCAAATATTGTTATTTCATTTCAAGAGAGTGAGGGAGATGTTTTTAATCCTATCAGAGAGAGAATCAGAAACGGAAAAGGCCGTATTAGAAAGATGGGGGCGGACTATCTTGCATACGCTTTGATAGATGCTATAGTCGATAACTATTTTATAATCTTGGAGAAACTGGGAGAAAAGATACAAGATTTAGAAGAGGAGCTGGTAACGAATCCCACCTCGGAAACCCTACATGCAATTCACAAATTGAAAAGAGAGAATATATTTTTACGTAAATCTGTCTGGCCTTTAAGGGAAGTAGTCAGTAAGCTGGAAAGAGGAGAATCATCTCTTATCAAGGAGACAACGGTCATCTATCTAAGAGATGTTTACGATCATATAATTCGGGTTATCGATACAATAGAGACCTTCCGCGACCTTCTTTCGGGGATGCTCGATATATATCTCTCAAGTATAAGCAATAGAATGAACGAAGTTATGAAGGTACTGACGGTTATTGCTACGATATTTATTCCTTTGACTTTGATAGCCAGCATTTATGGCATGAACTTCACATATATGCCAGAACTTGAATCTCCATGGGGTTATCCTATAGTTTTGGTTGGTATGTTATTTATTGTAACTTTGATGCTGATCTATTTCAAAAGAAAGAAATGGCTATAAAGACCTTCTTATGCTGGCCAAGAATAAAGGTTTACAGAAGCGTAGAAATGGGATAATTAGCTTTGGGTGGGATACATCTACTTTGTGGAGTCATAATATGCTTGGATCTTGCATATTACAATTGAATTATAAGAAAAACATCTAACGTTAATATTACGATGGCTTCAGATTATGCTAGAAACATTTGATCCTAAAGAGGAATTTGAATTAGACTTCCTGCTAAATCGTCCATAGATTCAAGGAATACCCTTGAGTTTTTATCTTGGCCCCACTTGAAGGGTTGGTTTATTTTCAATAGATTGGAGTGCAACTAGTCGAATAGATCTACTTTTATCAACGATAAGTACTTTACTTTCCTTGCTCATGTTCTACTACTCGTTGTTGCACTGATATCATTTCCATTTTGTCATCCACGTTTTGCCGGAAATATCAAAACTGAACATCTAGCTTTGTGGCTTACATCGTCACTTACACTTCCGAGCAAGAATCGCTTAGCAGTTCCAAGCCCTCGACTCCCCAGAACGATAAGGTCATGCCCCCCCTTTTCAGCAACCTCAACGATGATATCTGAAGTAACACCAAACTCAACTCTCTTATTAAATTCCAACCCTCTTCTTTCAATGGCACCTAAAGCTTTCGAAAAAATCCTTTCAACCAATTCTTTAACAATTTTCGGTGAGGAAGCATACAATCGTCGTTCTTGAACATTTAGCAAAGTGATTTTTGAACCAATCTTTTCAGCTAGTTTAACAGCGTAATCTAGGGCTTTGATCGAGTTTTCAGAGCCATCGATACATACGAGTAAATTAGATAGCGCACAAACTGTCTTGGTAAAAAATATTGGGCACATTGTATGCCTTATAACTTTCTTGGTTACGCTTCCCAGTGCGTAGGGCTCCTTCTCATTTTTCCCACGGGCACCCATTACGATTAGATCGTAATCTTTCTTTGAGAACTCTAAGATGCTATCTGCAGGATCGATATCTCTGTGTATTTTTGTGTCTACTGTTATCCCTTCCTCGCTAAATAAAACCCGTGCGTCGTTAACGATTTTATTCGCTTCTTGTTCAGTATGCTCAAGAATCTCCATTATTACATTATTAGGAATATCGTAGGCAAGTCCCTGAGCTGCGTATAACATTCTATAGTATTCATCTATCTCACGTATCACATGCAAAACGGTTACAGTTGCTCCAGTCTTTTTAGCAATTATTCTTGCTGCTTCTTCAGCTAGAAGACTTGAGTCAGATCCATCGACTGGAACAAGAACTTTTCCTAGTTCTTTATTTATCATCGATTTCAATGTCTTACTGAACATTCTTGTGGTAAAATTATGTTATTTAATTTTTGCCATTCTTTCTTTCGCTTATCACATTACCTTGCATTCTGATAGATTTTTAATTGAATTAGATAATTTTGGAAGCGTGAAGAATTATTGATCTTTTATACTTCGATCTTTCCAGTGGAAAATCTAATCGGATATTATACTCTTCTCTCCAAAGATGAGCCTATGAGCACTCCTAAAGTTATCAATCCGGCAGTAAGTATGGCCCAATTTAAAAATAGCTAACTTTGCTAACCTCAATAACCTACGAAATAACATGCCCGAATTTAGGGTAGATAAAATATTTAACAGTTCAACTTGTCTAAACGGAAACATGGAAAAAGGAAGCGATAAAAAGTTGGTGGAACATTTACAAGAAGTTATTTACAAGAAGCTTTTCTTGAAAGAAAAGATCGCTTATTTTTCCATGGAGATCGGATTAAAGGATGGCATTCCCACCTATAGTGGAGGTTTAGGCATTCTAGCTGGTGACACAGTAAGGTCAAGCGCAGATTTAAGACTTCCATTGGTCGCTGTTACATTGATGAGTAAAAAGGGATATTTTAAGCAAGAAATAACCAAGAGCGGGATTCAGTTTGAGCATCCTGAAGAGTGGTATCCCTCCGAATTCATGACACTATTACCTGTAGATGTGACAGTTAAGATTCAAGATAGGGACGTGAAGATTAAGGCTTGGCTTTATGAGGTGAAGGGCCTAACAGGAGGGGCAATCCCAGTCCTTTTCCTCGATACCGATGTAGAAGGAAACACTCTTGAAGACAGAGAGATAACCTTCTTTCTATATGGAAGGGATGAAAGATACAGACTGAAACAAGAGATCGTTCTAGGGATCGGAGGTGTGAAGATGCTTGATGCTTTGGGCTTCAAAATTAGGAAGTATCACATGAATGAGGGCCACTCCAGCCTCTTAGCCTTAGAGTTGTTGAGGAGATATGAAATGGATATAGATATAGTTAGGAGTCTATGTATATTCACTACACATACCCCTATCGAGGTTGCACATGATAAGTTCCCCTATGAGATCGTCAAGGAGATCATGGGAGAGTTCATCCCCTTAGAAACCCTAAAGAAACTTGGTGGTCAGGAAAGGTTGAATATGATCCGTCTAGCCCTGAACTTAAGTAAGTACATCAACGGAGTAGCAAAAAGACATGAATATACTTCAAAAAGGATGTTTCCCGGCTATGAAATTCACACAATAACCAATGGCATCCATTCTTATACTTGGACTTGCGAAAGTTTTAGGAAGATATACGATAAATATCTCCCAAGATGGATAAATGAGCCAGAGCTACTCGTAAGAGTCGACGTAATCCCTGATGAAGAGATCTGGCAGGCTCATAGAGAAGCGAAAGGGGCCCTGATCGATTATATTAACAAAACAACTGATATCGGTATGGATTACGACACTTTGACCATAGGGTTCGCTCGAAGGGCCACCGAATATAAAAGGGCAGATTTAATCTTTTCAGATACAGAGAAGTTGAAAAAAGTCGATAGGAAGGGCAAGATGCAGATGGTCTTTGCAGGTAAAGCTCACCCTAACGACGAATCAGGTAAAAGGATAATACGGGAGGTCTTCGGCGATATCGAAAAACTGAAAGCCGAAATCAAGATAGTTTATTTAGAAGATTATAGGATAGGGCTCGCGGCCAAGTTGATTCCAGGGGTCGACCTTTGGCTAAACACTCCTTTGCCGCCTCAAGAAGCATCAGGCACGAGTGGGATGAAGGCAGCACACAATGGTGTGATTAACTTCAGCGTTTTGGACGGCTGGTGGGTCGAAGGCTGGATCGAGGGCGTTACCGGCTGGGCTATAGGGCCTAATCCAGATGAAGAACTCTCAGACGAGGAACGTAAAATCAGGGAACTTGACGATTTGTATAATAAATTAGAATACGTAATCCTTCCCATGTTCTATCAGAGAAGAGATGCCTGGATAACAATGATGAAGAACTCCATAGGAAAGATCGCCTACTACTTCAACAGCCATAGAATGATGCATAGATATGTGACAGAGGCTTACTTTTAATTCTGATATAAAAGAGCCTTTTGAGGGTAAGAGTACATATAAAACTTCGAGTGAGAAATTAACCTCCCATGAATTCTTTGTGTATAAGATCATACCTTTGACGAAAATAGTAAAGATGGAAGGAGGAGCATTAATCAGAAAACTCGATTGTAAATGTTCAAACAATCAGTAAAAATGAATAAAAGCTTGTATTGAGTTAAGAATGTGATCATAGAAATGATTATTGATGAGATATTCACAGGATTATTCCTAGGGATACTTTATGGGGGTATGTCCTCACTAGTTGTTATGCTCATCTCCATAGCCTTTAGATACTTTACGGACGAGCAGTTTTCTTCTATAATGGGCATAATCATTGGATTGGGAATAGTTGGAATAAGCGGTGGTCTTCTGGCTATACTCGATCAACCAACAATAGGTGGAGTGGTTCAGATTTTAACGGCAAGCTTGATCATCGCTTTGGGAGTTAAGTATGGAGATAGGATGGCGGTTAAGATGCCAAAACAGGGCATCTCTCTCTACAAGATGTTCAGTAGAGCTAAAAGGAAGGGACGTATCATAGTAAAGATGCCCAGCGAGAATCTGATAAGGAACATAGCAGGAAAGCCCCGTGTGATGGACAGACTGAAGAAGGAGCTGTCAGGGAAGGAGTTTGTATTCCCCTTCGATCTTCCCATAGAAGAACTTGTCAAGAGGGTTAGACGACAGTTGATGACCGATTGGGGGCTTGGCGATGTAGAAGTAGAGTTAAACGAAGAAGGCGAGGTTACTTATCTTGCAGTGGCCGATCGTGAACAGACCATCAGCGAGAC
>JAKLZD010000024.1 GCA_024256245.1 Candidatus Methylarchaceae archaeon HK01M | reverse complement strand
CTGGCATAATGACGCCCCAAGGATTCGTAGGAACTTTCATTGTACCTTCTGACGATATAGGAAATCATATTATCTTAGTTACAAATGGAAAAGATGTCGCCTTTGCAACCTTCGAACATACAGGGTGACACCTCCTTGATTGAAAATACTTATATCTTCGAATTTCGAATGAGGTTTGAATTATGGTAAAATTATTTGACTCAAAGAAAAAGGGGAACCCTTCAGAACAGGCTTACATCTTCGAGCCCATCACAGCCACACCCGTTCCCCTAGACATACCCATCTTGGAAAGATACCCCCTAAAGGAGCCCTTCGTCTACGCTGTAATAACTGAAGATCCGACACGAAAAACATACTTGTACCTTATAGACGAGTTGAAGCTTAATGAGAAAGAAAATGAGATCTACAACGATCTCATAAACCTACTTCAGATAGAACTCAAGATACCAAGGTCACAAGTTGACCCAAAGATGTACTTCGAAGAACATGCAAAGAAGACTATAGAGAAGTATAAGCTGAGCTTGGGGAAGATGGCGAACATATCATGGTCGAAGATTCTTTACTATGCCGAGAGGGACATGGTAGGCTATGGACCTATAGACCCTTTTATGCTAGATCCGAATATAGAGGATGTATCTATAGACGGTGTAGGAAAGCCTGTATTCATATGGCATAGAGCTTATGAGAGTCTTGAGACGAATCTAGTATTTGATACTGATGAGGATGTTAACGATACGATAGTAAGGCTTGTCCATCTTTCGGGCAAGCATATCTCTACCGCCTTTCCCATAGTCGATGCAACTCTGCCAGGTAGGCACAGATTGGCGGCAACTTTTCGCCGTGAAGTATCACCTCAAGGAAGTACACTCTCTATAAGAAAGTTTCGTGAAGACCCCATAACTATTATCGATATGCTCAACTTCGGAACTCTCGACTATAAGATAGCTGCCTACCTTTGGTTACTTATGGAGAACCGTTCCTCCACCGTCGTAATTGGAGCCACAGCTGCAGGAAAGACTACCGCTCTCAATTCCTTGCTCTCTATGAGCCGCCCAAACATCAAGATAATAACCATTGAAGAAGTTCAAGAAATCAACATCCCACACCAGAACTGGATCCCATTAGTGGCAAGAGCGAGTTATGGACTCGGCTCCGAAAAGATAGGGGAGGTATCCCTTTACGATCTTGTGAAGGCTTCTATGAGGATGAGACCGGATATACTTGTTGTTGGAGAGGTTCGTGGAGAAGAAGCCTTCGTCTTGTTCCAAGCTATAAGCACAGGTCACGGTGGGATGTGCACCCTGCATGCAGACGATGTGTATTCAGCTATGCAGAGGTTAACTTCAGAGCCCATGAATGTGGCTCCTTCATACTTACCCTTCTTAAATTTGGCAGTTATAGTCCGTAGAGTTGCCATACCTCTGATAGGTTCTGCACAATCTCGCGCGATGAAGATCGCCCGTCGTGTCATTTCTGTAGACGAAGTTATCGAATTTAACAAATATAAAAAAGTATTCGAGTGGGTACCTACCGAAGACACATTCTTATCTTATGATCTAAAAGATAGCTATAATTTAAGGAGGTTGGCAAGGGATAAAGGATTAACCATCGATGAGGTTTTGAAGGAGATCGATCGCAGAGTTGTGATATTGACCTGGCTGAGAGAGAAGGGTGTAAGGAATTATAAAGAGATAGGATCGATCTTCGAACAATACAATAATAATCCGAGGGGGATTTATGAAAAGATCGAAAAACAAGTCAGAACAGTTAAGAAGTGATTTAAAGCCGGAAGAATTCAAGATCACATTTACAGACCGGTTCATCGCCTCTACCTTCAGACTCTTTAAGGGGCCTTCTTTGTGGCTCAATAATAAGATGCCACAGCTTCGAGACGATATCCTGAAGTCGAACCTTGCGATATCACCTGAGGCTCTTATCTCTTTGGTCATTTTCTTCACCATTATAGGCTTCATCCCCACTATTTTGGGCATATATACGGTGTTGATGTATAGGTGGATATTCGGTCTCTTCCTCCTGCCCATCGCTCCTCTCATTTTTGCCATAGGTATAGCCACACCCAAGCTGAGCCAATCTTCAAGGACTGGTGCTCTGGATCATGAATTGCCCTTCGTCATAGGATACATGACTACCCTAGCAGGAGGAGGAATCTCACCATTCGTAACTCTTAAGAGATTAAGTAACGTTGACCTTTATCCAGCTACTGCCAAAGAAGCAAAAAGAATATTGATGGATATAGAGGTCTTTGGTATGGATCCTATATCTGCACTAGATAAGGCGGCGAAAAATATTCCGAATAAGGCTTTCTCAGACTTCCTTGGAGGCTATAATTCTGTCCTCAAGTCGGGAGGAGATGTTGTCAGTTATATGGAGACAAAGCTTAGAGACACCTTTTCTTATAGAACGATTAAGATGAAAAACGCAGTGGAAACGATAGGAACCTTTGCAGAAGTATATATCGCCTTGGCAGTTATCCTTGGCATATCGTTCTTCGTTCTTTTTGCCGTACAGTCCATATTAGGCGGCGGTCTTGGGGGCGGTGGAAGTACGATGAGTCTGAATAACGTTGTATTGTTTTCAACCATCTTCATCCCTCTGATATCGATATTGTTCATATATTTCGTTCATAGCGTCCAGTCCAGGGAGCCCTTCACCTATTACAAGCCATATCTGATCTTTTCAGCCAGTATTTGGGTAATCGTTCTAATGATCTTCCTACCCCAATTCATTACTTTTATCAACATTCCTTTCTATACATGGCTCAGCTTAGGGCTTATAATATCTGTAGTACCTGCGGCCATAATCAGTTATCGTGATTCATCACATAAAAGAGCAGTAGAGAGTATGCTGTCAAGTTTTCTTGCCGATATAGCAGAAATCAGAAAGACAGGCTTAGCTCCAGAAAGGTGCATCGAACAACTGGCCGAAAGGAAGTATGGTAAACTCTCTATATATGTGAAAGATATGTCGACCCAGCTTTCGTGGGGGGTACCTTTGCGTAAAGTCATGATCAACTTTTCGAACTCTGTTAGAAGTTGGCTGGTCAAGGCTATAGCTTTCATATTACTAGAGGTTGTAGATGTTGGAGGAGGTACAGTGAAGATGTTTGGAAGCTTGGCCGACTTCAGTCAGAAGATAAACGAAACAGAGAAACAGAAGAAATCCGCCCTTCGACCCTTCATATTCATACCCTACTTCGGTGCCATAATGATCGTAGTAAC
>JAKLZD010000090.1 GCA_024256245.1 Candidatus Methylarchaceae archaeon HK01M | reverse complement strand
CATCGTATCGAATCACATCCAAGGCAAGGTCTTCTGTTAAATAACATGTGTAGGAGTTATAGATATCTCGTTCTATCCATCCCTTTTCGATCAACATAGATCGACTGGCTACGTAGTATGTTACTGTCATCACTGGGCTATTTCCGCTTTTACATTCTATGAAAATAAAGTGTGCTACTATATCCATCAAGGAAAAATCGGCTTCTAACAAAAATTCTTCCACATCTTTTACCCAAGGCTGACTTTTCTTATTTACACACCACTCAATGATATGTTCTGCAGTCGTCAATTCAAGTTTATCTTCTGAAAAATCCACGGTTTGAGAGTAGTCGAAATTCGCTTGCCCAGAATCGAAATTCTTGACAGGCGTTTTCTGGGATCAATCGTTCACCACCATCTGACCAGCCACTCTGAGAGCTTCAAAAGGGTTGCCATCTACGCTGTACTCAAGTAACGGGTAGTGGCTCATCAAATAGTAACCTAACGAGACACTGATTATGGCCGTGAAAGCTATGGCAACTAAAGCTACAACTAAAATCTTGTATCGGAACCTCAAGCGGACTGAGAAGTCTTACTATCTCAATATATAATTAATTCTACATTCCAAAACTTGAATACATTAATAAATAAATGAATAGGGTCAGTCTTTCACATCGATTCATATAGTTGAACAACTCTTCTCTAAGGCAATCAATCCCTCAAGATAAAATCTTCGATTACATCTTTTGCCCTATCTCTTTTCTTCTGATGCTCGATAAGGAAAGACCCGACTCTCTCCGCCAACTTTTGTTTATCGTCTCCACAGATTAAACAGCCACCCTTGCAGCTCTCATAAATTTCAGCCAGCTTTTTCTCGTCCCACTCGAACAAGATTTTGTAGTAATGGTATATGGGGCAGATATCTGGATTGCCACCTTTCTCCATCTGCTCTTTTATCGTTGCTTGCCCTCCAGTGAAGGCGTTCATTATCTTCCTTTCGGCCAACTCTGGTGAATCGACTGTAAATATCGCCGACTCTGGCTCACTTGCACTCATCTTTCCTCCCTTCATAAGGCTTGGGAAGAACTTTGAATGTATCTCTGCGGGCTTATAGAAGTTCAGTTTTGGTGCAACATCACGCGCAACCCTCCAATAAACTGACTGATCTATGGCAGCAGGTATCAAACACGGGATGTTCTTTCCTTTTAGTACAGATGGGAAGAAGCAAGGTGCAGCCTGTATAGAGGGAAAGAAGATCAAGCCGATATTCGTACTTACATCGAACCCGAAGGCGGCTTTGACTGTAGAGAAGGTCACGTGCTTTGCGAACTGAGTAGCTATCTTGTAAAGTGTCTTAGCATATTCTGTATCAATGAAGATGAAGGTCTTTTTTGGGTCGAAACCACAAGCGATGACATCTAGAGCATTCTCATAAGCATAAGCTGCGGTATCGTCAAGGTTTAACTTTGGGTCGTGAAGAAACTTCTCATCGTCTGTCATCTGAAAGTATAGTTCAACATCGAACTTATCTTGAAGGTATTTTGTGAATATCCATGGTACTAGATGGCCTAGATGAGTATGGCCTGATGGACCGCGACCTGTGTAAAGGAAGAATTTTTCGCCTTCTTCATATCTGTCTAAAATCCAGCCCAAATCTCTATGTGAGAAAAATATCTTCCTTTTTAATAGGGGGTGCAACTCGCCTGTATACTTTTTGATTCTTTCAAGCAGTTCGTCTGTGATGAGAGATGTCCCAAAATCTCTTATCAGCTTTTCATAGTCTATCTCTCCCCTCACTTCCCAAGGCGTTACTACGAATTCTTGTTCATCTTTTGGCATATTGATCCTTCCAGCTTAACAGTTAAACCATCAAATCTTATCTCTGCGATATCTATTCGCTTTACCGAGCACTTAATAATATTTTCCAAGGAGCGTATGTCAATATGTTCTTGTTCTGTGCCCCTCCTCGTCAATCTCCCCAGATTTTATTCGAGTCGATGAGATTGGTAAGCCATCATCTGCCAAGACTTTATCGATTACAATTATCTTTAATGGTTCCATGCCCCTATCCTTTCTTAATTCATTGGCTATCTCTGCCCTACTAACCGTTCCTTTACTGACAACAATAGCATCAATATTCGCTTCTCTTGAAGCGGGTCCAAAGTAATCCTCCAGAGGGTATATCTCATATCTTTTCGAGAAGTTAGATCCTAGAAACCTCTTTAATTCCCTGACCCTAAAAGAGAAGTCATGATCTATGATCTTGCCCAACTTTCTTGCAAAATCATCTGAAGTGACTCCTATTACAACCGATTCGCCGCTATTGAAAGCAACGCTCAACAAGACCTTATGCCCAAGGTGAAGATAGTCGAATGTACCGCCAACCGCGACCTTCTTGTACTTAAGAGTCATCGATTTCCACAATGCTTTTAAAATCATAGAAAGCAGTTATAAAAAGTTCTGAAGGTAACAACAGTGAAAGTTCCTCAAGATTACTTCAAGGCTGGCAAGATAGCCTCCAAAGTTTGTAAAGAGACGGCTAAAGGTGTCGCAATAGGCGACAAAGTTCTAGATATCTGTACAAAAGTTGAGGGAATGATAAAGGGCTTAGGAGGTGCGCCAGCATTTCCATGTAATGTATGTATCAACAGCATTGCTGCCCATTACACTGCTGAGATAGATGATGAAAGTGTAATTCAAGATGGTGATGTAGTGAAGATAGATGTGGGCGTTCATGTAAAGGGTTTTATTGCTGATACGGCTTTCACCATATCCTTCAACCCTAATTACAATGAATTAGTGATGGCAACTAAGGATGTTCTGAATGAGGCGATAAGTATGGTGCGGGGGGGCATAAAGGTAGGCGATATAGGACATGTGATTGAAAATGGTGCAAGTAAGAGGGGTTTTCGACCTATCTCTAACCTTAGCGGTCATCTTTTAAAGCAGTACTGTATTCATGGAGGCGTATCTATTCCAAATGTATGGGTAGCCAATACTCCTTCATTGAAGGCTTACGAAGTATATGCCGTAGAACCTTTCTTAACGACTTCAGATGGAGCAGGTATAGTTAGAGATGATAGGCGAGAAGTGATCTACGCCCTAATTGGGAGGAGAAAGATAGGCGATAAGAAACTAGACTTCCTAGCAGAGGAGATATGGAATCGTTTCAAGACTCTGCCCTTCACTGCTAGATGGCTAACAGATATAGTTGAAAAAGATGAGACGAAGAAGATGCTAAAGAAGCTCGTAAAGGGCAAGGTTCTGAGAGCATACCCCGTTCTGTTAGAAGCATCGGGAAGATATGTAGCTCAGTTTGAGAAGACCGTAGTCCCTACGGAGAGTGGCGTTATAGTCACTACTGATTATTAATGAACAAATAAAATAATATAAGGATCAAAGAAATTTTTGTAATTTGGATCGGACTAGCATGGAGATAAAGCGAATGAATCATTCGGGCCGGTAGTCCAGTCTGGTAGTGATGCCTCGTTGGCATCGAGGAGATCGTGGGTTCGAATCCCACCCGGTCCACTCTTATTTGAGTGCGTAACTTTATATTTATATACGAAAAGAAGATAGGCAATCAGAAAATAAAATGACTATGAATAAAAGAGATATGGAGCTTTTAAAGTTTAATTATACAAACCTAAACGAAAGCATCTGGAATAATCATAAAATTGCATGGACAGTGACTAGTATTTTCATACCCGTTATTTTCGGTCTGCAAGGATATTTATTCATACAATATTATATTTTTTCAAAATCTCAAGTTCTGGGAATTTTTATTACGGGAATCTTTTTAATGAGCATTTGGTTATTGACAATGCGAATTTTCGAACATTATAATGATGTTAGACGTGAAAGATTAAAAAAAATTGAGGATATATTTAATAGGGAACTAAGTAATGAAATAAGGGATTTTTTCAAAGATGAAAAGGGAGATGGAAAAGGGTTCAAACACTATCATCTTCCATTTAAAGATATACCAAAACAATTTAAGTTCTCACCTATGAAAATTTATCACATGATTTTTTGGACATATATCTTACTAAATGTGATTTTATTAGGTGCGAAATTTTTATCAGTATAGTTATCAAGTCAGGTATCAATATTGTGAGACTCTTCTTATACTAGAGGAATGGAGGGACATCAAAATCAAGAGATTGGCGAAACAGCGTATAACAGCAGGTTCACGACACTATCACTAAAAAAATAAATAAAATTTAGTTTATCAATCTTGTATTCTGTTAACTTTTTTATCCCTTCCAAGAAAACTGTTTATCCCAATTTGAACATTTCTCTTGTTCAATCCATATAAAACAATCTTTAAAAAGCGACCTTTCTAATTAAAGAAAAAAAGAGTAAGAGGGTTTTCGATATTATGCCTAGATATGAAAACAGAACTATATTAGACTTAGAATTCAGCTAGATGTTAACATCCATGTGAGTATATAAACCCAAATTGAAGTCAAGATCAGGCCTAAGATCATTCCTATAAGTATTGCCTTGATATAATTTCGTATTATGGTAAAGAAACCATCAATAATTATCAGAGAAATCAGGAAGGGGGCTAGGAAGATTAGTAATGCGTCAAAATCAAGGTTTGGCCCAAATACTAATAATGGTGCGAGTACTATTGGGATAAACGAAGCGTTAAAGAACACTAATACCATCGAAAAGAACTTCATAGAATTTTCTAAATTATGTATTTACTTATAAACGATTATTCACTTTCGTGAAAAATTTATCTTCAATTTCAGGTGTATATTTTAAATAGTCAATGTTCTAATAAAAGAAAATGAAAATAGACAGGTGAAATTGATGCCATACTGTCCAAAGTGTGGGACTGAAGTTCGTGAGGAAATGACCTTCTGTCCAAAGTGTGGCGCCCCTTTAAAAGCTCCTCCAGCAGGCTATAGACCTGAAAAATACGAGAAGCGCGAAAAAGAAGAGAAAGAAGAGAGGGAGAAGAGGGAGAAGACAGAAAAATATGAGAAACGCGAGTTCGGAGTCGTGGGCCCGATAATTGGCGGCTTGATCTTGATCTTCTTGGGCTTGATATTCTATTTTCAAATAATCGGTTTCGCTAGAATCGAAATTTTAGGGGCTTTATTCTTCTTTATACTTGGGATAATAATCATAATCGGGGCAGTCTATGCAATGAAGAGACATCCTAGGCCTTAAAGAAACCATCTGAACAATGACCTAAATAGTCTGTGTTCAAGAAGGGTTGGTAATCTATTTCTTCCAATTACTCTGAAATAGTTCTTTCCCGCTGCCTCTATCAGGTCTCCAATGTCGTATCTAGGAAACATACAAGAAGATACTATTAGTCTGCCCCATTCGCCACGTTTAAGTTGATGTAACATTTTTGTTCCTCGGCCAGTTTTAACCTCAAAGAAATACTCATCATAATTTGGAGTAACGTAAGGGAGGTCGTCGAGTTGTTGCGCAAAAACGCCTTCAGTGGCGCTATAGATCTCGACCACTGGAACCTGCCCGAAATATCTTCTGAGTACAGGTGCATACTTGAACTGTATCTTTCTCACGCTCGTACAGAACAAGGCGCGAAAATTCCATAATTCTTCAGGTTTCTTTCCGTGTTTTTTCTTAATGTATCTTCCAAAGGATAGAATAACTGGCGTGACCCCCATTGCAGCAGTCACATTCTCGTTAAGCGCCCTCTGGTATGCCATTTCGAATCTTCTTTCCCAATCGGCTTTGGAAATCCCTGGACCCAAGGCATCTATTTCTTCTTGCTTGGGCAGTAGACTGACCTTATCGAACATTGGGTTGAGTCTTGCATAGGTTCCAGAACTGTATCCGTAAGTTATCGTTTGTCCATTTGTAATCGTTGTGTGAACATTGGATGGAAAATTGAGGTTGAGAATCTTTCCTGTAAGAAGTTCAAAGCCTTTTTCCCTAAGTACATAGTTTACCAGCGCCCTCGCTCCACATGTAAAAATCTGTTCAAGATGTGTTTTAGTTGCAGGCAGAACTTTTGCAGGGCCTGTTGAGCCTCTGGTCATTACCCAGCACACAAGTGGTTCAGGAAGGATAACAGAGTAATCGCCTTTTTGAACCTCGGCCAAGTATGGATTGAGCTTTCTGTAATCTATGATTGGGAAATTTGCACTGAAATCTGTAATCTCTTCAATCTTAGAGGCATGATGGTTCTTTCCATAACGTGTTTTTTCATATCCTTTAACTAAATCCGAAAGAACTCGTCTCTGAGACTCTTCAGGATTCTCTATAGATTCATACCATGAGCCTATTATCGGTTGAAAGATACCAAGATTGCTTTCTTCTGGAAACATTTCGGATATCGAAAGCTAATCTATAATCGACTTATATGTTTCACCATCAAGGTTTCTGATGCATATTCATGGCATGACTAAGGTGTTATCGTACCATACAAAAAGAATCCTATTGCACAGGTTCCTGTTATCTCACAAACATCATCTTCATTATAGCGGGAAAAGTGATTTTTTAATATCTGAAAGACGCAATTTGGGTCTTCGAGGTTCTCAGCCATCTTGGGAACATCTTGATTATCTAACTGATACCCCCAAGTAGATTTATCATAGCTTTTTTGAGATTCGTCCCAGCCGCTGAAAAGTCCATCGGTAAATCCAAAGTAAATATAAAATGTTTAATTTATTGCTAAACTAGTATAGTTTGAATTACTAAGGGGAGTCCATAAACCTTGTTATTTAAACCGTCAAGTATTGAAGATGAAACTTGGAGTAAATTGTTGCACGAGCTTGATGAAATATCAAGCCGTGAAAGTATCGAACATGACATCTGCCTTATAGGCAGCCATGCTAGAGGTGATGCTTCTTTAATAAGTGATATAGATCTGGTTCTTTTCTCAGAGGGTGATTCTAACCTTAATAAGACTGAAATTTTTTTTATTAATCAAAATATTGTAAGTATATTTTCTGTAAATATCAACAGTATGTTACAGGCTGAATCACTTGATTTCTATAATGTAAATAACCCCTTTGAAGCTGAATTAGTTTATGGAAATGGGAAAGTGCTCAATGCTTTTCGAAAGGGGCTATATGGAAAGATGATAAATTTAGATGAAACAAAGAAAATTGTTGGTCAAACTGTATCGAGAAGGCTTAGGTCCGCTTTAAGAGATACAATACGAGACTATGGTGAAGGAATTCGAAATATGAGAGGATGCCTTATTAAGTTGAAATTGAACATTAAACTTCATAGAAATAAAATTGATCCCTGGTTAATGATACCCTACCTCTATCAGCCTGAAGACGAACTTGAAAAGCTGATCAACGAATTATATT